>PKTF01000428.1 GCA_002869275.1 Ignavibacteria bacterium
GATAGACTCAAACCTTCCTAATTGAATAGGCTCAAGTAACGGCACCTCTCACACCGTCCCTCACCCTGCACTTCTTAGTGAAAAGATCCTGGTCTCCCTCCTCTGGCCAGGATCTTTTTTGTCATGTCTTGCGAATAGTGCCCGAATCAGATACCTTTTTTCCATCACAGAGAGAAAATATCGCGTTTGCCGCCCGCAGAGCGTCAACGCCGGAATATACTTCGCACCTCCAAGGATTGTGCCATGAACACGCCGCATCGCATCACCGGCCTGCTGTTATTCCTTTTGGTCATCCCTGCATTCGCACCCGCGCAGCAGCTGATGTGGGATTCTACGGGCGTGCCCATCTGTACAGCGGACGGCTGGCAGCGCTATCCCCGCCTGGTCACCGACGGTGACGGCGGGGCCATCATCGCCTGGGAAGACATCCGCGTGGGCTCGAATCCGGCCATTTATGCCGCACGCGTCACACGCGACGGCGCTGCTCCCTGGGGCGAAAACGGTGTGGAAATCAGCGGACATCTAAGCGGACAGCGCATGGCGGGCATCGTTTCCGACGGAGGAAATGGTGCGTACATCGCATTCTGGAACCGCGCCGGCGGCGAAAGCGACCTCTTCCTGCAGCGCATCGACGGCAACGGGAGTGCACAATGGGCCACGGGCGGCATTACGGTATGCGATGCCGATGGCCGGCAGGAATGGGCCGAGATGATTCCCGACGGACAGGGCGGCGTCATCATCGCCTGGCAGGATGGTCGCGGTGACGATAATGACATTTACGCCCAGCGTTTTACGCGCGAGGGTACCGCGCTGTGGACGGCCAATGGCGAACTGATCTCCGATGCCGACGGCGACCAGAACTATCCGCAGCTCGCGACGGACCAGGCGCGCGGAGCATTCTTCACCTGGATGGATCGCCGCAGCGAAGACGACATCTACGCCCAGTACGTAAAGGCCGACGGCACGGTGGCATGGGAAGAGGACCTGCCTGTCTGTATCGAGATCAACCGCCAGGTGGCACCGAAAGTGCTGCCATACGGAGATAACTCGGCGGTTTTCTTCTGGCAGGATTATCGCCTCGGACCCTCCACCTCCTCCCTTTACCTGCAGATCATCAACGAGGAAGGTGAAAAACTGTATCTGGACGACTTCCAGGTATCACAGTCCAACAACGCACAGAGCGGCATGTTCCTCACCGACGACGGCCGGGACGGAGCACTGGCAGTGTGGACGGATTACCGCGCGGGTGCGGGCGAGGGCGACGTCTACATGCGGCGCATACTGGCGGACGGCACCATCATAGGAGATTTCGGCAACGCGCTCTGTGATTATGCGAACACGCAGGAGCGTCCGACAATGATCTCCGACGGAGAGGGCGGAGGCTTTGCCGTCTGGCAGGACAAGCGGAACACCTTCGACTACGACATCTACATGAATCGCATTTCCAAGCAGGGACTCACCAACTATCCTGAATGGAACAATCACGACGGCGTGCTCGTCGTCACGCATGACAACAATCAGCTGGCCCCGCAGGTGATTTCCGGCGGACCGGGCTACGCTCTCGTGTGCTGGTATGACGGCCGCACGCTGGACGGACAGGCCGATATCTACGCACAGCGCATCGCCTGGTCTCCGAGCCTGGCCTTCCCCGACTCCATCGATTTCGGCATCAACAAGGTAGGACAGACGGTGCACGACACCGTGCGCATCTGGAACGACGGCGCAACCCCGCTGACGGTCACGAACGTCCGCCGCGCCAGCAATCCGGCCAATACGCATCCGGCCGATTTCACGATGTATCCGAGCTTCGAAATCCCGAAGACGCTGAATCCGGGTGACGACATGCTCATCCCGCTGAGCTTTACTCCCGGCGGCATCGGCGACCGCATCTCCGAGCTGCGCATCTCGAGCGACGCGCCGCAGGACCCGGTGGTGATACCGCTGCACGGACTCGGCACCAATCCCCGACTGCGCACCAAAAACGTGCATCAGTTCAACGTGACGAAAGTCGGCGCAACCAATGAGGAAATGGTCGAGGACATGCTGCAGAACACCGGCACGGGCGTGCTGCTCATAACGAATATCGAGTTCGATGGAGCGGATGCGGCGAAATTCGATCTCGGGTCGAATCCGCCATTCCCTTTGACACTCGAGGAAAACGAGTATTTCCCGTTGAAAGTAACATTCTCGCCTGACGGAGTCGGCACCTTCGAGACCATGATGAAGGTGTACAGCAACGCGGGTTCGGGATCGGAGGACGTGCGACTCGCCGGCTTCGGGGCGAGGCCCGCCCTGATTACCATTCCTGTCGGACTGCATTTCGATTCCACAATGGAAACGAGTTCCGTCGAAGCGCAAGTCAACGTGCGCAACACCTCCGGAGTGGAGCTGGTGGTGACCGCCATCCAGCTTGCGGGGCAGGATCCCGATCAGTTCGCTCTAGACGCGGAACTGCCCATGCGCATTCCGGGTGAGGGATTCCAACCTTTCACCGTGTACTTCAGACCGACATCCACCGGGATGAAGAAAGCCCTCATCGTGCTCACATCCGACGCCCCCTCCTCCCCTGACGACATGGTCGTTGACGGCGTCGGCACCATTCTCAGCAGTGACAGACCATCCGCGGTGCGTGGATTCGCCATCGACGCGGTATACCCCCAGCCGCTGCGTCCCTCGCAGCCCCTCGGGTTGCGCTTCAC
>PKTF01000155.1 GCA_002869275.1 Ignavibacteria bacterium
CTATGGTATCGCATATACCGGAACCATGGATCATGGGGTATGATCTTCAACCGCTCGTGACACTACGCGAGAAACAACAGATTCTCACCGAGGCCGTCGAAAATCGTGATATCATTTTTTTCGAACATGATGCTGAAGCCGATGCGGCTCTCGTAGTAAAGGATGAAAAAGGCTTTCGAGCCGGTGAACCTGGTCCGCTTGCCGATGTCGTGTCCATGGCAGGGAAATAGGGGGGACAGGATGACAGATCTGGTAAAAGTGATCGAGCTGAAGAAATTGCGTCCGCGACGCGGAGTCGCTGTTCGTGTGCAGGATATCGAGGTCGCGGTATTTCTCATCGGCGAGCAGGTTCATGTTATCGAGAATCTCTGCCCGCATCAGCATATCCCCGTGCTGGCCGATGGCGAACTCGAAGGAAACATTCTTACGTGTCCGATGCACGGCTGGCAGTTTGATGTGACTTCAGGCAGCTGTGTCCATGCATCTGGCGGACTCCGGACATTCCCTGTGCAGATTGTGAAAGGGGATGTCATGATTCCCATGCCGGAGGAGGAAAAACCCTCGTGGTGGTAGAAGATGTGAAAGCTGATCTGAGCGCGTTTGCCCGATCTCTCGGATTCAGTCACTTCGGGATCGCTGCTGCGCGTCCACTCACTGAAGCACGCGACCGTCTCGACCACTGGCTGAGGAAGAGTTACCATGCGGGTATGGGATGGATGGAGAGGGACCCGCAGCGCCGCAGCGATCCGGAGCAGGTGCTTTCAGGTGCGCGCTCGGTGATCAGCGTGGCGATGAACTACTACCATCCCCAGCAGCACAGTGATGCCGATGCGATGGGAAGGATCTCACGGTATGCCTGGGGCGATGATTACCACGACGTCATGGATATTCCGCTTCGAAAACTCGAAGAGTACCTGCGTGAAAAGCTCCCGGGGTCTGCCAGCCGTCGCTACATCGATACTGGTCCTGTCATGGATAAGGCCTGGGCCGCGGAGGCTGGTGTCGGCTGGCTGGGCAAGCATGGGAATATCATCACGCGAGACCGTGGATCGTGGGTGTTTCTCGGCGAGGTCCTTACAACGGCCGAGCTTCCCGCGGATAGTCCGATGGCTGATTTCTGCGGCACCTGCACGGCGTGCCTCGAGGCATGTCCGACGCAGGCAATCGTATCTCCGTACGTGGTGGATGCTAATCGCTGTCTCTCATATCTGACAATTGAATATCGCGGGGAGGCCTTTCCTGAAGGAGAAACGCTGGATTTCGACCGCTGGCTCTACGGCTGCGATACCTGTCAGGATGTATGTCCGTGGAACTCGAACGCCGCGCAATCGGCTGTGGAAGAATTCGCTCCGCGTCTGGGCGAGATTGAACTGCCGATCTCGGAAATGGCTGAGATGGATGACGCAATGTTCCGCGAACGATTCCGGCGCAGCCCGATCAAGCGCACGAAGGCAGCTGGACTCCGGCGCAATGCGCGAACCCTTTTAGCACAACAGGAATCATATACCGATAGATGAGTATCACTTACCAGAAGTGGATTAATTATGGAACATCGTAAAGTCATTATCATTGGATCTGGTCCTGCAGGACTGACAGCTGCGCTGTATGCCGCCAGGGCGAATCTGAGTCCCCTCGTGTTCGAAGGCAGTCAGCCCGGCGGACAGCTCACGATCACCACCGAGGTGGAGAATTTCCCGGGCTTTCCCGAGGGCATCACCGGTCCGAAGCTGATGGACGAAATGCGCAAGCAGGCGCATCGTTTCGGGGCGGAGAGCAAGTATGAGCACATCGACCGTGTGGACTTCTCTGAGCGTCCGTTCAAGGTGTACGTCGGCGACACAGGCTATACCGCAGACTCCATCATCATTTCCACCGGTGCCAGTGCGAGACTTCTCGGATTGGACAGTGAGAAAGAGTACATGGGATTCGGGGTTTCCGCCTGTGCCACCTGTGACGGATTTTTCTTCAAGGATCTGGAAGTGGCCGTTGTCGGTGGTGGCGACACGGCAATCGAAGAAGCGACGTTCCTGACGAAATTCGCCACCAAGGTGACTATCATTCACCGTCGCGACGAGCTGCGCGCAAGCAAAATCATGCGCGAGCGGGCGGAAAAGAATCCCAAGATCGAATTCAAATGGAATTCCGTAGTCACCGAGGTTGTCGGGAGCGAGGAAAACGGCATCAAGAAGCTCACGCATCTGCAGCTGAAGGACACAAATACCGGCGCGATGGAGGAATTACGTGTCGATGGACTGTTCATCGGTATCGGTCACAGTCCCAACACGTCTCTTTTCTCCGATCTCCTCGACATGGACGACAATGGGTATCTGATTACACGAGGAAAGAGCACCTACACGAATATCGATGGTGTATTTGCCTGCGGAGATGTGCAAGACCACGTCTATCGCCAGGCAGTATCCGCGGCAGGATCCGGCTGTATGGCCTCCATTGACGCCGAGCGCTGGCTCGCGGAGCAGGGGATCGAATAGTCCGAACACCGCATACCCACCTTTACTGAGTTACACAGCCCCGCCATGGCGGGGCTGTTCGTTTTCCGGGCAATCATTACAATTGTGAAAGTTAGGGGACTGTAATTGTATTGTAAGGAAATACCTCCTAGATTCACATTGTCCGATTAAGATAATCCCCTCGGATTATCACCAGAAATCCTCAAAGATAGGGCGACAAGTCCCCA
>PKTF01000391.1 GCA_002869275.1 Ignavibacteria bacterium
CGCATGGCAGGTGTCATTCGGATATCCGGCGGAGGAGCTGATGAGCATGATGTCGTGATCGGTCTTGACCGTTGGCGTGGGATACACGATGGGCCAGGTCAGCGTCTGCGAGTTACCCGAGAGCATGGCGGCAAACTGCTGCGTGGCGGATCCGCCTGCAAGCGAAAGCTCTGCCGGAAGTTCGATGGTGACCTCACCGGCCGGACTGTCCATCGTCCCTGCCGATGTGATCGTGGCACGCACCTCGGCGGGATCGGGCGTGTACTTTCCGCCGCTGATGGTGATCTGGTCCGCCTCGCAATCCATGCGGTATGCGGCATCGGCCGCGGGGATATTGATAAACAGCCGCTGCGTCGCGCTGGCGCCCTCGGCTGAATTCACCACGGCGTTGACTTTCGCCGATGTGACCACGTCACGCGGGAAGGGCTGGATGTAGAACGTTGCCACGCCCTTCTTGCCGGGATCCAGCGAGGCAGGCACCACAGACACGGTACGTGAGTCGCCATAGGCCATGCGGAATTCCGTGGCTTCTTCGAGTGTCGCGGTCAGCTGTGAGACCGGCAGGTCACCGTTGTTGGTGACTTCGACCTCCACGGTGCCGGGATCCGGGGTGTAATGCTTCAGGCCGCTGTCCCAGGTGAAAACCAGCGGCTGTGCCGCCGTGGTAACCGAGGCACGCTTCGGAATGACAGTGATATTCGCCGTCGAGAAGGTTACGTCGAGACAGCCCCGCATCGTGGCGGGATCGAGTCCGGCGAGAGATACCTGCACGACCGTCGGCGCCGAGACGTTATTGCCGATGAATTCCAGCATCATGAGTGTCCCACTGCCGTCCAGACGCGCTGTGCCGGTAAGCGTGATCGTGGCACCGCTTGCCGTCGGTGTCACCGCGGCGTTGCTTCCCTCGGCCATATAACCGTTGGTGCGCACAGCCTGCAGTTTCATTGCCGACGTGTCGAACAGCACATCCAGACTTCCGTCGTACAGACGCTGGTTCTGGACCGCCGGGGTGAGCAGCAGTGCCACGTCCTGCGAGAGTCCGGTCGTGACCGTTGCGGTATCGACTTTCAGCGTGATCGCCGCGTTCGTATTGGCATCCGCCGCGAGAGCGAACGTATGGTCCGTATCGGTGCTGTCGTTGTCCTTGCGCAAACGGACGTTGAGCATGCGGTCTTCACCGTCACGGCATTCGTTGTTGGTCACGTAGCTCAACGTGCAGTAGGGCGGTGTGCCGTTCAGCAGATCGATGAGTTCCTGCGCAGCCTGATCGGCATTGTTGAATACGCGTCCGCCACTCTGGGCTGCGAGTTCGCGCAAATCCTGGTCGATGCCGACCGCGTTGATCGGGAGGCAGTGCACGGGAAGTTTTGCCAGCTTCGCGAGTGAGATGACGTCGCTGAGGCTTTTGCTGCCGCCGTCTCCGCGCGCGTTGGACAGCACCAGCACACCGCGGGAAGTATGCACGCCGTCATTCGCGCAGTACGACACACCACCGTAGATCCCGTCCCAGATGTGGTTTCCTCCGCTCGTCGGAGCGATGGCGTCGATGCGCTGAGCCAGCAGCGGTTTGATGTGCGTGAACTCCTGCTGCAGGAAACTGATATCGCTGTAGGTGTATACGGAAGCTTCGTCGATGATTCCGTTCATCCGGTCGATAACGTTCCTGGCCACGCCCTTCGCATACGACACGTCTCCGGCCGACATGGAAGATCCGACGGCGATGATGATTGTCAGTGAAAACGGCTGCGTCGGCTGAGGACAGGTGTAGGACAACGGTGCCTGTTCGAATCCGTCTTCGATGATGCGGAAATTCGTGCTGTCGAATCCTCGCGTGATCACCCCGCTCATCCGGGTGACAACATTCACTTTGACCGTTGGAAACTCGTCGGTGAGCACCGAGTCAACGGAGATTTCGAGCTGCGCCATCGCCGACGGAGCGGCCATGACCAACAACAGCAGCAATAGGGCAACACTCTTGAAACGCTTCATGCATACATCCTTGGGAAAATTCATACACATCTGTGTCAATTAGTAAAAATACTCAACCCGCCGCCAATTTCAAGGAAGATAGATTGCGCAGATTTGCAGAGTATTACTCGGATGCCTCACCACCGATTACACTGATTACACAGAGGGCTTTATCAATTGGATGGGACTTGCAAGTCCCACCACCGCGGAAACCCTCTGTGTAATCTGCGTAATCGGTGGTGAGACATCCGAGTAATCTTCTTCTAATCCGTGTAATCCCCGCGCTTGTGTACGGGCGGCAGGTTGGGTATTTTTCCCGCATACCTCAACCAGTATCGGATCCACCATGATCAAACCAGAATCGCTGTTCTCAGAAGAAGACAAAAAACGCATCGCGGATGCCGTCAAGGAAGCAGAAAGCAAAACCTCGGGCGAAATCGTACCGTTCGTCGTCGGACAGTCCGACAGCTACCCGGAAGCATGGCTGCGCGGCGCAAGCCTCGCGGGCTTTCTTGTGCTCTTTCTTTTCTCGGTCTTCCATCTCGGGACAGACTGGTGGATCCCCTTCGGCATTTCCGAAGTCGCCCTGATCACCATCGTGGCCTTCGGAATCGGCGGACTCGCCGGGCAGTTCATTCCCACACTCAGGCGGGGACTCATTCCCGACGCGATGGAACAGCAGCGTGTGGACGAACGGGCTGCACTCGCATTCCTCGATGAGGAAATCTTCAAGACACGCGAACGCACCGGTATACTCATCTTCCTGTCACTCTTCGAACGTCGCGTATGCATCATCGGCGACGAGGGCATCAATAAACTGGTCAAGACGGAAGAGTGGGACGAGATCGTGCATATCATCGTGCAGTCGATGAAAAGCGGTGCTCCGGCCGACGGCATGCTCGAGGCAATCTGGAAATGCGGGCATCTGCTCGAACGCCAGGGTGTTGAGATTCGTCCCGACGATACGGACGAACTCGACAACACCGTTCGCTTCAGCGACAAGTAGGAGGGACACATGAAACGCATTGCCGGTATTGTTTCAACCGCCCTGCTGCTGTGTATCACGGCAGCCTGGGCTCTCGATGTCCCGTACCTCTCCGGACATATCAACGACAACGCCCATCTGCTCAGTCCCGAAGCCGTCAACGAACTCGAGCAGATGCTGACAGCATACGAAGACAGCACGACCAACCAGATCGTGCTGCTGACTATCGAATCACTGGAAGGCGAGATCCTGGAAGATTACACCCTGCGTGTCGCCGAAACCTGGAAACTCGGGCAAAAGGACGTCGACAACGGTGTGCTGCTGCTGATCGCACGCGACGACAGAAAAATGCGCATCGAGGTCGGCTACGGGCTCGAACCCTCGGTAACCGACGCCGCGTCTTCCTACATCATCAACAGCATCATCCGCCCTCTTTTCAAGCAGGGTGAATTCGAGGACGGAATCCGTGAAGGCCTGAAGGCCCTCATTATGGCAGCTGACGGCAACTTGACGGACGAGGTCGCAAGTGCCGGAGACGATGATACCATCGGACTCATTTTCTTCTCACTGTTCTGGCTGCTGATTGTCGGTATCTTTACCCTGGTCGGTCTCTTCACCGAAGGCTGCATGGGATGGTTCTTCTACGCCTTCCTCACACCCTTCTATGCCGTTCCTGCAGCGCTGCTGACCATCGGCGGCATTCCGATCGGTGCCATGATCTTCCTCGTTTTCATCATCGGCTACCCGATACTGAAACTCACCCTGCCGAAAACAGAGGTCGGGAAAAAGTGGGGCAAATCCATCGGTAAGATGAGCAAATCCCGCGGCGGAAGCCGGGGCAGCGGTTCAGGCTGGATATCCTCCGGTGGCGGCTGGTCCAGCGGCGGCGGTTTCTCCTCCGGCGGAGGTTTCAGCGGCGGAGGCGGCAGCTTCGGTGGCGGCGGTTCTTCCGGCGGCTGGTAATCCATTCAGAGCATACTGCGTACGTCATAGAGCACAAACAAAAACGGCCCCACATGGGGGCCGTTTTTGTTTGCTTGCGCGATATCAATACATGCCTTCCATACCGCCGCCGCCCGGCATCGGGGGCATCGGGGTATCTTCTTCCTTCTCGACGATCGTACATTCGGTCGTGATCAGGAGGGAAGCGACGGAAGCGGCGTTCTCGAGTGCGATGCGCGACACCTTGGTCGGATCGATGACGCCTGCTTCGATCAGGTTCTCGTAGATTTCCGTCGAAGCGTTGAATCCGAAATCGCCCTTTCCTTCCTTGACGGCCTGAACGATGACGGCGCCTTCGAGTCCGGCGTTGGCGACGATCTGACGAATGGGCTCTTCGAGCGCACGGCGCACGATTTCGATACCCACGTTCTGATCTTCGTTGGCACCCTGGAGATCCTTGATCTTATCCATGGCGCGGATGAATGCGACACCGCCGCCGGGGACGATACCTTCTTCGACCGCTGCGCGTGTGGCATGCAGGGCATCCTCGACGCGGGCCTTCTTCTCCTTCATCTCGACCTCGGTCGCGGCACCGATTTTCAGCACGGCAACGCCACCGGAGAGCTTGGCCAGGCGTTCCTGCAGCTTCTCGCGGTCATAGTCGGAGGTGGTATTTTCGATCTGCACCTTGATCTCGTTGATGCGCTGCTTGATGGCATCGGCCTCACCGGCACCTTCGACGATCGTGGTGTTGTCTTTGTCGATCTCGACACGCTTGGCGGTACCAAGGTAGTTGACCGATGCGCTTTCGAGCTTGTAGCCCTTCTCTTCGCTGATCACGGTACCGTTGGTCAACACGGCGATGTCTTCGAGCATGGCCTTGCGGCGATCACCAAAGCCCGGCGCCTTGACGGCAGCGACCTTCAGGGTACCGCGCAGCTTGTTCACGACCAGCGTGGCAAGAGCTTCGCCTTCGATATCCTCGGCGATGATGAGAATCGGACGACCCTGCTGGGCGGTCTTCTCGAGGATCGGCAGCAGGTCTTTCATGCTGCTGATCTTCTTGTCATGGATGAGAATGAACGGATTGTCGAGCTCGGTTTTCATCGACTCGGTATTGGTGACGAAATACGGGCTGAGGTAACCGCGGTCAAACTGCATACCCTCGACGACGTCGAGCAGCGTTTCCATACCCTTGGCGTCCTCGACGGTGATCACACCGTCCTTGCCGACCTTCTCCATGGCGTCGCTGATGAGCTTGCCGATGGTCATGTCGTTGTTGGCGGAGATGGCACCGACGTTGGCGATGCTGTCTTTGTTGTCGCCAATTTCCTGGCTCATTTCACGCAGACCTTCAACGATCTTGATGACGGCCTGGTCGATGCCGCGCTTGATGTCCATCGGATTGGCACCGGCGACCACGTTCTTGAGTCCTTCACGCACGATGGCCTGTGCGAGCACGGTGGCAGTGGTGGTACCGTCGCCGGCAACGTCACTGGTCTTGGACGCGACTTCGCGCACCATCTGGGCACCCATGTTCTCGACGGGATCTTCCAGTTCGATTTCCTTCGCCACCGTCACACCGTCCTTGGTCACGGTCGGGGCGCCGAATTTCTTGTCGATGACGACGTTACGGCCTTTCGGTCCGAGCGTCACCTTGACGGCGTTCGCAAGCTGATCGACGCCGCTCTTCAGAGCGTTTCTTGCATCAACATCATACGCGATGATTTTGGCTGCCATTTGCAGTTTCTCCTTGTGATTCTATGAAATTGGATTGTTCAAATTCGCTTAGTCGATGATCGCGAAGATGTCGTTCTCACGCATGATGAGAAAATCTTCGCCACCGGATGCCACTTCGGTGCCGGAATACTTTCCGTACAGCACCTTGTCGCCAACCTTGACTTCCATGGCGACCTGCTTGCCGTCATCAGCCGTCTTACCAGGACCGACTGCAACGATTTCACCCTGCATGGGCTTCTCTTTCGCGGAATCAGGGATGTAAAGACCACCCGCGGTCTTCTCTTCTGCTTCGAGGGGACGAACAATGACGCGATCCGCCAGAGGTTTCAGATTGATTGCCATAACAGTGTTTCCTCCAAAAAAATCCGGAATTGATATAGTGGTAATGGAATTATTAGCACTCACCTTTGTAGAGTGCTAACATAATAATCCGGAAAGCGAAAGTCAAGACCTCGCTTTGTAAGACTTTTGTTAGCAACTACTTAGCTTATCAATTCCCGACCCCGGATTACGCATTACACATGACGCGTTACGAAATACCAACTGCGAATCCCTCGTATCCACGCTCCAGCATGGAAACCACCGATGGTACTCCTACCGCATTCAGCATACGGCATACTGCATACGGCTTACGGCATAAACCCTTCCATATCAACAATATATCAGGAAGTTAATGCACCCTAAAATAAAAGTTAATACGCCCTAAATTGGACGGAAGAGCAAAAGGACGCCGTCAGAGAAGGAAATCTCGAATGCATCTCCCGTCGCCTCGTTGCAGGTGCCCTCACGCAGCCCCGCTTCCAGGGTTTCGCCCTTGAGCGGATAACGCAATCCCTGATATACGACATCATGGGCGGGCGCCAGCGGAACCACACTGATGCGATCTCCGGCCTTGCTTGTGAAACGTCCTCCCTCCGTGAGTACATCCATGCGAAAGTTCTCGTCGAAAAGGACGATGCTGAAATCCCGGATATACCTGAGAAGAATCGAAAAGTTGCCGAGTGTATGATCGAGCAGCTTGCCCGTGACGCCCGTGATAACCAGATGTTTCGTGCCTCTCTGGCGCAGGAGCAGCAGGGCCTTTTCGAAATCCGTGTCGTCCTGCCGCGTAAGATGCAGCATTTCCACACCGTGTTGTTCGCAATACCGGCGCGTTTCCTCCGTCATGGAATCGAAGTCGCCGATGACTGTTCGCGGTACGATCTCGAGAGCGGCAGCGGCGTTCGCCCCTCCATCCGCGCAAACAACGGACTCCGCCCGCTCCGCCAGTATGTTCAGAACTTCGGGCGCGGCGATTTCGCCGTTGCACACCAACAGATCGTACGATTGCGGCAGCTGCATCATGACCTCCGTAATAAAGGCAGTGCCCCGGATAACTCCGGGGCGTGCCGGATGGTGCCAGACGGTTCGTCTCTCAGAGATTCAAAACAAGATCAACGAAGAAGTTGCGCTCGGCTGCGACGAAGAACTGGTTGCCTTCCCCGCTCTGCGCGTAGAGCCGGTCGAGTATGTTGTTGACCGTCAGTCGAAGGTCCACCGAACGCAGACCCATCACAGGCGGAGTACGATAGCCGATCGATGCGTTCAGCACCGAATACGGGTCCACGCGGTTCTCGGGATTCTCGTAATTATCGGTGTACTGCTCGCCCACATACTTGAGCGTGAGTACGCCCGTGATGCCGCTTTCGCGCCAGCGCAGCTTGACATTCGCGAGCTGCTCGGGGAAACCGGCGATGCGGTTGCCGTCGAGCGACGTGGCAACGGAATTGCCGTCGTCATCGGTATCGTACACGGTGTAGGATTCGAGTCGGCTGCGGCTGAGCAGACCGTTGACCTCCACGGCCAGACTGCGCAGCAGCTGGTACTGCGCGACAAGCTCCATGCCCATGTGCAAGGTCTGATCGGCGTTGCCGGTGATCGGCTGTCCGAAGCGGTCAAGCCCGCCGCTCTTGACGATCTCATCCTCAAAATCCATCACATAGGCGTTCAACAGAACGCGGTGACGGTCACCCACGAATCCGGCACCCAACTCGAAGTTGAGCAGTTTCTCAGGCCGCACGTACGGGTTGTCGAAATCATAGCTTCCGTCGGCGTTCTGGGCAAACTGCGGTGTAGTGCCGCCGCTGGATTCCGCTGCGTCGTACAGGTTCTTCAGGCGCGGCTCGCGATGCGTGTACGACACGTTCCCGTAGAGATTCCATGCATCATTGATATTGAAGTTGACGCCGAGACGGGGATTGATGAAATGATAATCGTGGTCGAATTCCGTCCCGACATATTTCTCATCGAACAGCGAATACCGGTTGAACACGTACTGCAGGTTGCCCATCACGTTGATACGGTCGGTGAGGCTGTACTGCTCCTGCACATACGCCGCGGCAATATCCTTACCGCCCCTGTATTCGTAGTAACGGCGGTGGGGGTCGAGTCCTGTCGGCAGTCCCTCGGCCCATTGAATGCGGCCCCAGTGCTCCGAACGGTGACGCCGCAGCTCGAGTCCGGCGGTAAATGATCCGCCGTCGTGCGCGTACGTCATTCGCGGCAGCCAGCCCACCTGGCGATTATCCACGTACGCGCGGATGATGGGGTTTGCCGGATCGCCGACATTCTCGAAACCGAATTCCGGTGTAAGCCTGTAGTACGCGGCATCGGTCCACCCGGTGCCGTCATAATCGAAATACCCCTGCCCAATCACATAGAACAGCGCGCTGTTGAATGTCAGGCTCTCGCTGGCCTTCCATTCATTCAGCATCTCGAAATGCGGCTGGCTGAACTGCTCATGTTCCTGCTTCCGGCGCTCCGACGTCCAGGTATATTCCCCGTCGGCCGCTTCCCAGTAATTGTAATTCTTTCGGCGCTCGTCACGGTCCTCGATAGCGAAGCGTGGGAGGCCGTAATACACCAGCCCATCTTCCAGCGGTCCGCCATAGATGTTCAGCCTGGTAGTCACGTCCTCGTCGTAGCGCGTCGCGGCCACGTAATAGGAACTGGCTTTCGTATACGAATGATCGCGATAGCCGTCGGTGCTCATGCGTGAAAAGCGTCCGAAAAAGGTGTAGGTGTCGTCAACCAGGCCCGAACCTACGGCGAGAGCGTAGCGCTGCGTATTGTAGCTTCCGGCGCCGGTGCTGATACTCACGCCCTTGCGGTTCGCGAAGTCGCCGGTGACGATGTTGATCGATCCGCCGATGGCAGGCGGACCATAAAACGCGCTTCCCGCGCCGCGCTGCACCTGGATGTTGTCGGTATTGCCGAGAAGGTCCACGAGATCGATCCAGTACACGTTGTGATCTTCCGGGTCGTTCTGCGGCACACCGTTGACCATCACGGCCAGGCGCCGCTGGTCGAAGCCGCGGATGCGCAGATAGTTGTAGCCGATGCCGTGTCCGCTCTCGGAATAGAAGGTCACCGAGGGAAGGTCCGCAAGCATCACAGGGATATCCTGCATGTAATACTCGCTCTCGATGTCCTCGCGGTCGATATCCGAAAAGGTGACCGGGGAAAATCGCTCACGCGCCCTCATGGCCGAGATTTCGATCTCGGGTCCGGGCATGGCGACCGCATGCATCTCCACGGCAACAAACACATCGGCGTGGCCGAGTTGGACTTTCCGTTCGACGGTTTCATAGCCGACAAAGCTGACACGCAGGACGTAGGATCCCTCGGAAAGGTTGTCAAACTCAAAATGGCCCGAGCGGTCGGCTGCCATGCCCATGTTGCCATGCAGCAGCTGTACGCTGGCGAGAGGAAGTGGTGAGGAAGTACGCGCGTCGCGTACGGTTCCAACAATGGATTGCGCGAAAGCGCCCTGGACGGTTACTGTGACGGCCAGGGCGAGTAACCAGAAATACCTCATGAGAGAACTCCTTATAGGTGGTGGTTCTGGAACTCGACCCTTGCACGGCTCGAAGAGGAAAGAAAAAACCGTTGACCCTGCAGAAGCAGAACAACGGTGTGGGAAACTTCCTTCCCTACGCCGGCATTATCCGGGTCAGGTTCGACGGGTATGTTCTCAGCGGCCCTTTTTTCGGCGGGTCGCACCCCGAGTACCCCTAACTTACACTTTCTGGGCCAATCAGGCAACGCGGGCGTGCTGACTGCATTGCTTCGCATATCCGCATGGCGGTATTTTGCATGCATGAAAAAACGCATCATCTCCGCATTCGCCCTTACCGTAATCCTGTGCATGCCTCTCGCCGGCCAGGACTACCTTCCGCAATTCGAGACCATGGCACTTCCCAACGGTCTCGCCGTCACGCTGCACCGCGACAGCACGGTGTCCTTCGTATCGCTGAACATGTCCTACCGCGCAGGATCTTCGCGCGATCCCGAGGGCAAAACCGGCGTCGCGAATATCGCCGGCGAGTCGCTGCTCACCGGCACGAAGTTATTTCCGCGCGAGGAGCTGATCCGGCTTCGCACCGAGGAAGACGTATCCATCAGAGCGCAGACCACGGTGGACTGGTGTTCCATCGCGTCGGTGTTCCCGGCGAATCAGCTCGAGCTGGCGTTGATGATCGAAGCTGACCGGTTGAAACACGCCGAGAATACAGCAACCGTGGAAGTCTTCGATGCGATTGTCGCGGTACTGAAACGCGAGCATGATCGGCGTGCCCGCAAGCCGCTCGCGAGCCTTCGGCAGCAGATCTACGACGAGTTGTACTCCGAGGGCCATCCGTATCGCCACAGTACCATCGGCTACGCGGCCGACCTCGAGAAACTGAGCGTCAAGGATGTGCGGACGTTCCTCAAGCGGTACATGTCACCCTCGAACGCATGCCTCACGATCAGCGGCAACTTCGATCCCGAACGGATCACGGCCCTGGTCCAGGGCGCATTCAGCGACATTCCTGCCGGCGTGGTCTCACGCTGGAAAACACTGCCTGATGAATTCTCACCTTACGGACAGGCCGCCTTCATCCGCGAAGACAGGATCGAGTACAATCAATTACATCTCATTTTCCCTTCCGTCCGCCTGGGTCACACAGACGATGCCGCGCTGAAAGCCCTGGCCGCGGTGCTCAACGCTTCGCAGTACGCCATACTTCGACAGAGGATAGTCGACGCCAATCCCCTCGTCGTCAACGCCGAGGTATATCAGAGTGCGCAGGAAATCGGCGGTAATTTCTGGATTTCCGTCACCGTGAAGCCCGAGATGAAGCTGCAGGTACTCTACGACCAGGTCATGCGTCTGCTGACCTCTCTTGCGGAAGAAGGCGTGACGGAGGAAGAGGTACTGGTCGCGCGCAACCACTCCGCTCTCGACTTCTACACTCCGCTCGAGGCCGTGTACAGCTTCGGCGGACGCGGAGACCTCCTGAACCTCGGAATGCTTTATGCCGACGATCCCCTCTTTCATTTCGACCTCTTCCACCTGCAGCAGGGGGCCACGTCAGCAAGCCTCCGACGTGCCGCCGCCCGTTACCTCACCGCGAAAAATCAGCTGGTCGTCAGCTGCGTCCCCATGGGCAAGACAGAGTATGCCGTAAGCCCGTAGGGTTGCCATATGCCGTCTTCTGCCGTACGCCCCATACGGCATAAATGTGAAATCCATTCACAAGTCGTCCCTCATTTTCACAGGGACGAAATTATCTCCTTTTGAAAACAGCCTGTATTGCGTAGAAACCATGTTTGGCATGGTTTTTACATGTATATGGGCAGAACATGATGAACCGCCGAGGCGCGCCGGCGGGCAGTATACAAAGGAGATAAGAAGATGCGTAAATCTATTGTAATGATCCTGGCAGCACTGCCGTTCCTGGCGGTGAGCGCGTTTGCGCAGGGTCCGAACACGACAATGACCCTGCTCTGCAAGACGAGCGACGGACTGGTCACCATCAGCGACCAGCGTATAGCGCTCGCAGACTACAACCTGCAGTTCGATTCGATGATACGCGAAGGCGTGGTGCGCTACCGGGATGCCGGTACGGGAGTGACCGCAACTCTCGACGCGCGCGGTGATGAAGGACTGTACATTGAGATCCTGGAAAACGGCAGCACGATGCTGGTCGTAGCCGATCGTTCGGACGTGCGGTACAGTTTCGACGACAACGGCTCCGAACCCGCGGCCCCCTCACTGACTTCGGTCATGCCGCACAATGCCGTTCCTGCAGCAACAGAAAGCAAATGACCAATAACATCAGAAGCACACCTGATGTCAACGATCAAATAGCGTAGCACCTATGGCATAACAACGTTCTCATTGCATAATACCTCCGTGCAACAACCAGCCCCGCATTCGCGTGCCACCGCGGGGCTGGTTTTTTTATACCCTTTCGTAGTATGCCGTATGCTATATGCCGTATGCCATATGCCATATGCCATGATCCTCCTCCTTGAGCCCTGTTCCCTGAGCCATGATCCTGCTCCTTGAGCCTTGTTCCCTGCACCATGATCCTACAAAAAAACCCCCTCCCGGAAACCGGGAGGGGGTTTTGAAATGCGAACTCTGCAGCGTATTAGCGGGTAAGAATCATCTTCTTGGCCGCGATGAACGAAGCAGTTCCGTCAACCGGATTGGCTTCCATGCGATAGAGATAGATACCGCTGGCGACGGCCTGACCGAGATTGTTCTCGGCACCCCAGGTCGCGATGTACTTGCCTGCGGACTGGAAACCGTTGACGAGCGTTGCAACTTCACGACCGAGCATGTCGAACACACGGATGGTGATGTTCGCATCGGACGGGAGGTTGTAAGCAACGTTCGTGGTCGGGTTGAACGGGTTGGGATAGTTCTGCGTCAGCTCGAAGCTGGCAGGATTGACGATGTCCTCGACAACGCGGCTGGACGGCTTGCTGTCCTTGACGAGCAGGTTGACCACGGAAAGTTCCGCGACGCGCTCGGCGTGGATGCTGAAGTCATCGCTGCTGCTGAAGACGATCGCGCCATTCGGATCGCGAAGCACGGGCTCGCCGCCCGAATTCTTGACCCACTGGTAGAACTGCGCAATGCGATCGCTGTTGCCGTTATCCTTTGCAAAGGAGAATGCGGACTCGGCACCCTGGGCGAGGCGTGCGATGAACGGGCTGTTCGCCGGGATATCAATCTTGCTGATATCCGGAGTGGCGAGAACACTGTTCATGGCATCGAGCTCGGGAGAGGTCGCGACCTGCGTGAAGATATCCGTCATCGGATGCTTGTTGAGCTTGACGTCCGGCAGAATTGCGAAGCTGCCGCCGTTGCGTACGTACTCGCGTGCATCCTGTGCAACGCTGCTGCTGAGATCACCAACCCAGAGGACCTTTCCGTTTTCGGGGAAGTCCACGGAGCCAAGTGCGCGGTCTGCGAACACCACGTCCACACCCTGCTGACCGAAGGAAGTGACGATTTCAGACTGAAGTGTGCTGCTGAGCGGACCCTCGCTGATGACGACCATCGGGGCGAAGGGAATATTGAGCTGACGGCTGTATTCGTTGTTGATCAGGTTCTCATCATCCGGACGCTCAATCACGACGCGGATGGTGTAGCTGCCCGAAGAGAGCGACGGGAAGCTGAAGACCTGCGTGTCAAGCCACGGTGCCTGCTGCAGGAACACGCGCTTCTCCTGGTAGCCGACAACCGACTGCGTCGCGTTGTCGATCACCCACACCTTACCAAAAGTAATCTGGTTCGGCAGGTAGGAGTAATGTGCGTAGGCTGCGAAGTCGACAGTCACATCAAGACCACTGAATCCGTTGTTCGGCCAGATGGCGAACACACCGACATCGGACATCTGCACGAAGTTCGGGCGGATCATCTTGGTGTTGAACGCGCGGAAGAAATCAGGATTCCACGATGCGCCACCGTCGAAGGAGAAGTCCTGCAGGCCGAAGCCGTAGTACTTGCTCAGGAAACCAAGCGGCTCAAAGGGGCTGCCGGTCTGATCCATACCGATTCCGGGACCGGAGGACATGGGATCGAGGGCGTCAAGACAGAAACCGACGCGGTACTGGCCGGCGGGCAGCGTCACAGGCGGTGAGAACGGGTAGGATACCCACTTGTCACCCTGCGGCGGGAACATCAGCGGACCGGTGGTGGCCACGATAGCGTTCGTGTTCACGTCCCAGACGTTGACGGTCATGGCGGAAGTCGACGGCATCGGCTCGAGCTCGACGACGCTTCCCTGCCAGATATCGACACTGGTGATCGTCTGCGGGGCATAGATCCAGTACACGTTCGCGTCGCACTCGTTGACCGACGGGAACAGCGTGTTCATGACCATGCCGTTGTCATAACCGAGCGAACCCGGCGTCACGTCGAGGTCAGCCTCGATCGTGTTGTCGGGAGTCGTCATATAAAGATCGCCACGCATGAACGTCGTCACGATTCCGGTGTGCATACCGGTCATGTTACCCAGGTTGAAGGCTGCGTTGACCTCGTAAGCATCCTCTGCGGGGAGACTGCCTTCGAGCGCACCGATCACCGTCGTGTTGTTGGTCGGGTATTTATGCTTGGCGGTCAGGTTGACCACACCAGGTGTCTGGCTGTTCTGGAAGTACACCTTCGCATTGACGATGTTGCCCAACGGACGGAAACCCTGCACCGTGTAGGGCGGGACCGTCGTCACGTCACCAACATAACCGAGAGGATTGAGAGTCGAGGACCCGGCGTAGTTCAGATCGACGCCCATGCGGATGTCGCGATAGTCGTCGTACCGGTTGAAAATCAGTCCCCAGGAAACCAACACACCGTTGTCGCCGGGCAGGTTGTCCGTGACACTCAGCGTCCATGCACCGCGGGGGTCGCCGGCGACCGGCAGAGCGCTCTCGGGCATGTACACGCCGCGGAAGTATGCGGTGACGTTCGTCGGCGCGTTGATCGCGACACCGGGAATCGCCATTCCGGGGTTACTGTCAAAAATCGTGTTCTCGTAATTCGCACCTGCAAGACCGTTCTGCGTCGACAGTGTGTAGGTGCCTGTGGGACCCGACAGCGTGATCGTAAGATCGGCAGCTGCCGGATGATCAATGTCGACCATCACGGAAAGGGTGGAAATCGTGAATTGATCGGGAACATCGATCATACTGGAGGTTGTGCTGAAATCCACGATGGGAACCGGCGTATTCCTGAAGTATTCGTATTCCCTCTGGGCTTGCGCCGTGAGGGTCATCAGGAAAGCGAGAGCCACCAACGTGACAGATAGCCTAACAACTTTCATTTAATCCTCCGATGGGGTTATGAATGATGAATAGGATTGAATAGCATACCATTTAAAGTCAACGATAGTGTTCAAACTACCATTTACCGCCTGTAAAGTCAAGCAAATGGGGATCTGAAGAGGCTTCGGCCGAACAACAGCCTTGCTGCTCAGCCTGAGCGCTGGATACCAGGTTTTTCCCTGAAATCGCCACCTATCGATGATCTACAATTCGCTAAAAAGAATACCATTCAGCGCGTCCAATGTCAATAGAAAGGGAAAAAATGAATTTCTTCTCCGTGACCCTGTTTTCGAGGCTTCATGCACGGCGGGTACTTGCAATTCCTGACCTGTATCGGCATCTTTAAATGATATGCAGGAGACGACGCAAACAATAAAGCCACTGTATTTCCTGTCCGATGTGCACCTCGGTGTGTCCGATACGGATACGGAACAGGAAAAACTCCGCCTGCTGATGCAGATTCTTGAAGAGGTGCGCAGCAAGGCGGCAGGGCTTTATATCGTTGGCGATCTCTTTGACTTCTGGTACGAATACCGCTCCGTCATCCCCCGCGGCTATCACCGGCTCTACGCGGCCCTCGAAGAGTTGCGCCGTTCCGAGGTGACCGTAACCTACCTCGCCGGGAATCACGATTTCGCCATCAATGGTTTTTTTTCGAGGGACCTGGACGTGAACGTCGTGCGCGACGATCTCGCATTCGAGTACGGCGGAAAGCGTTTTTACCTGTATCATGGCGACGGACTCGCACAGCGAGACGGCGGGTACCGCATGCTCAAACGCGTTCTGCGCAATCCCGTATCCCAGTGGGCCTTTCGCCTCCTCCATCCTGATGTTGGTTTCGGCCTCGCCCGCCGCTTCTCACACAGCAGCCGCGATTTCACCTCCGGAAAGGTGTACGGTGAAACAGACGGCATGCGCATCGAAGCGGAACGCCGCATCGCCTCGGGCGCGGATTTCGTCATCATGGGCCACCGGCACCTGCCCGCGCGCGAGAAGATCGACGGCGGGATGTATATCAATCTCGGCGACTGGATACGGCATTACAGCTATGCCGTGTTCACCGACGGTGACATTTCCCTCTACACCATCAAGCAAGGAACGCAGGAGCTGCTCACGCTATGACCGTCACGCCAAGGGTTTTCTGGTCCATCGCCCTCCCGGTTATCATCGTCTTCGGGGGCGGCTGGCTGTTTCTCTCCTATCTCTCAGACGGACTGCCCTCTCTCGAGGAACTCGAGAATCCGCGTCCCCCCTTCGCTACGCGCGTGTTTTCCGCCGACGGCGTAGTCATCGACCGCTTCTTCGAGGAAAACCGCTCCCGCATCACGAGTCTCGACAGCGTGCCGCGCCCCTTCCTCGAAGCTCTGCTTTCGACCGAAGACCGGCGTTTCTACAACCACTGGGGCGTCGACGTCCGCGGCGTCTTCGGCGTGCTCGTCGAACGCGTGCTGAGCCTTTCGATCAGCGGACGCGGCGCGAGCACCATCACACAGCAGCTCGCGCGCCTGCTCTACCTCACACGCGAGGTCACGATCACCCGCAAGCTGCGCGAGATGATGACCGCGGTGCAGATCGAGCAGCGGTACACCAAGGATGAAATCCTCATCATGTACCTCAACGTGGCGCCGTTCGGACGCGGAGCATACGGATTGCAATCCGCCGCGATGGTGTACTTCGGCAAAATCCCGCAGCAGCTCACCAAGTCTGAATGCGCCTTTCTCGTCGGCACCCTCGCAAATCCCACGCATTACGATCCCCGGCGCAGCCACGGTCGCGCAATGTACCGGCGTAATGTGGTACTGCTGAACATGGTCGATGCCGGCTACCTCGATGAGGGCGAATTCCTTGACATGAAACAGGATTCGATCTTCACCCAGTCGCGCACACGCTCGGCAGGAATCGCGCCGCACTTCGTGGAATTCGTCCGGCAGCAGCTCCGCGAAAAAGCAGAACGCTACGGCTTCAACCTGTACCGCGACGGACTGTCTGTCTATACGACCCTCGACAGCCGTATGCAGGAGCATGCGAACCGCGCGGTAATGGAACACCTTCTCCCCTTCCAGGAACAGTTCGACAGGCGCTGGAACTGGAATTCGCCGTCCCGGCGCGCCATTCTCGGCACTGCTATCCGTATCGCGATCAAGGCGCATCCGGAATACACATCGGCGCCGAACGCAGATGCCCGCGAAGTCGTCGCCATCCGCCTGCGCGGCAGCAAGCGTTTCGTCGATTCGGTAAAACACATCCTGACCAGCATCCAGGTCGGTTTCGTCGCGGTGGATCCGCAAACAGGCGAGATCAAGGCGATGGTCGGCAATGCGGCGATGGATTTCCGCTACGGTCTCAACCACGTGACACAGATTACCCGGCAGCCGGGATCCACATTCAAGCCGTTCATTTACACTGTTGCGATTGACAACGGATACAGCCCCGCATACCAGCTTTCGAATGAAGCGATCTCCTTCACCGACGGATCGGGGAAGCTGTGGCAGCCTCGAAATTTCGGTGGTGAAACCGGGGGCATGTATTCGCTGCGTGCCGGATTGAAAAACTCGGTAAACCTCGTCGCGATCCGCACCATCATGGAAATCGCTCCGGCCGAGGAAGTCGTACGCTACGCCCGCAGAATGGGCATCGAAACACCCCTCCGTCCGGTACCCTCCCTGGCCATCGGTACGTCCGAAGTGGTCCCGCTTCAGATCATCTCTTCCTACGGCGCGTTCGCCAACGAGGGAATTTACGCGAAACCCTTCGGGATCCTCCGTATCGAGGACAGGGACGGCCGCGTGATTGAAAACAACACCAGCGAGATTCGCGAAGTCCTCAGCAAGGAAACCGCCTTCATCATGACGAGCATGCTAAAGTCGGTCATGAACGGCGGTACCGGTTCCGGCACGCGACGCTGGTTCCACGGACCGGCGGGCGGCAAGACCGGCACGACACAGGATTATGCAGATGCCTGGTTCATCGGGTTCACTCCGAATCTCGTTGCCGGCGTGTGGACTGGTTTCGACGACCGCCGCATCACCTTCACGGGCTCCTACGGCCAGGGAAGTGTCGCTGCGGCGCCGATCTGGGGCCGCTTCATGAAATACGTCTACACCGACAAACGCATTCCGCTGAAAATCCGCGACTTCGTCATGCCCGAGGGCGTGACGCAGGAAAAAATCTGCGTCGAGTCGCAGAACCTCGCGAATCCTTTCTGTCCGCACACTGTCGTCGAGTTCATCAACAGCAAGTATTTCCCGGGATACTGCACGGTGCATACGGCAGCATCTTCGCCAGATAATATTTCTGAGCCCGAGGAACGGACGATCGAGTATTGATCAGCATCCCGTCAGGTCCAACGTACCAGACGCTGCGCAGTATTGCGTCGCGTTCCGGCAGGCTGTACTTTATTGACCGATTCCCACTACAATAGCTCAACAAGCAGTACTATTTTTTATCTCAATTTCACGGAGTACGTATGAAAACGTCGATTCCCCTGATGTTGGTTTTGGGTTTCCTGTCCATATCACTGTTGACCGCCTGCGGCGGAGGTGATCAGAAAAGCGACCTCGAAAAGCTGTCCGACGCCGCTGAGGAAATGGCGGATCAGGCCGAAAACCTTGCGGACCAGGCACAGGACATGACGACAGGCATGACCGATGACCGCGAACCCCAGCCGGCCGTGCACTTCAAAGTCCTGATGAACTACCTGCCCGACGGTTTCGGCGATCTCGAGCGCGGCGAACCCCGGGGCGAGAAGGCCTCGATGGGCAACTGGACGTATTCCTCCGCCGAGGTGGATTTCACCGGAATGGACAACAGTAACGCCAATGTCGAGATTTTCGACTATGCCTACATTTCGATGCTGTATGCATCGTTCAACATGATTTTCAAGATGGGCTTCGAGCAGGAATCGTCGGAAGGATACGAGCGCACGACGGAAATCGCGGGTTCACCGGCCATCGAGAAATGGGAAGAAGCCGGGCAGCACGCGGAAGCAACTGTCCTGGTCGTCGAACGTTTCATCGTTACCGTGACAACTCGCAACCTGCCGCATGACATGCCTCGTCAGATCATCGAGACAATGGACCTCAGCGGTCTGGCCAAGGAAACCGCCGACAAGCCGCCGGCATAATTCCGTGTCGTAAAACCGCCAAATGCGCGGCCCCGGCTGCAGTACATCGATGCTGCGCCGGGGCCGTTTTTTTTTCACAACAATGTGTGCGTCACCGTTCGGGATGGAGGACAGTCCGCAGCCACTGCGCCGCGGCGAACACGCGTGGGCCCGGACGAAGGAACATGTCGGCGTTCACTGCATGCATGCGTCGTTCGCGAACAGCGGTTATTTCTTTCCACTCCGGATACCGGGAAACCAGGTCGCGCACGCCAAGATGCATGTCGTCCGGAAACAACAGCACGTCGGGATCGAGGGCCAGGACGGATTCACGGCTGAGCGTGGGATAGTGTCCGGGCAGCTCGGCCGCAGCATTGCGCCCGCCACCTGTTTCGATGATTTCATCCAGGAAAGTTTCGCGTCCGGCAACCATGATCGGCTGAGTCGATACCAGCACCAGGACGCCCGGTCGCTCCGCCGGCTGATTCGCGAGCAGCTGCTTCCGCAGCAGACGCAGCGAATCGACCAGTTCGCGGGCCCTGTGCGGCCGTGCCGTAAGCTGCCCCAGATCCGCCAGCGATTTACAGACCCCCTCCATGCTGCGGGGATTGGAGACGAAGAGCCGCAGCCCCATGCGCTCCATCGCCGTGAAGCTTCTTTGCGTGTTGCCTTCGACGGAGATCAGGACAAGGTCCGCGTCAAGGGACAGGATACGTTCAAGGTTCGGCGTCAGGAGATCTCCGACGACAGGAACGCCGCTTACGCGTGGCGGGTAATTGCAGGCGCTGGTCACACCGGCAACAAGGCTGTCGGCTCCGAGCGCGAACAGCGATTCAGTGAGGCTCGGAGCGAGGCTGACGATTCGTCGGGGGGCTGCCTCGAATCGTACGACGCGGCCAAGGTCATCGGTGAGCTCGAACGCCGCCTCTTCCTGCTCATGTGAAGGCCGGCTGCATCCTGCTCCCTGCAGAAGAAGCAGGAGAGTCAGAACCGCCGGCCATAACACTGTCCGATTGCGGAACATCATGAATACTCAGGTATTGAGGTGAAGGATCGCCTTGATGATGTGCATGGCCATGGACGGATTTTCCTTGAGGCGGCGTGTGGAGTACGCGTACCACTGATCGCCGAAAGGCACGTATACCCGCAAACGGTGTCCCTGCGCGACGATCTCGTCCCGCCTCTTCGGACGCACGCCCAGCAGCATCTGGAATTCATATTCCTCTTTCTTCAGTTTCAACGCTTCGACGGTCTCGATGCCATGTTCGAGCAGTACGTCGTCATGCGTTGCAATCCCGATGTACACGCCGTCTCTGAGACCGAGTTCATTGAGCTTCTTGAAATTCTCCTGCACTTCCTCGCGTTTCTTGAAGGCGATCTCCTCGGGCTCGACATAAATGCCCTTGCAGAGGCGGATATTCGTTTTCCCGTCTGCCATCAGGTCGCGAAGATCGGCGTCGGTCCGCCGCAGGTAGGCCTGCAGCACCACACCGACATGCTTGCCGTAATCGCGGCGCAGGTTCTTGTACATCGTAAGGGTGGAATCGGTATATGGATGGTCTTCCATATCGATACGCACGAAATTATCATAACCGCGCGCGATGTCGAGAAGCACCCGAAGATTCTCTTCGCAGTAGGCCGGATCGATGCTCAGTCCCATCTGCGTCGGCTTGATCGAAAGGTTGGCGTCGAGCTTATGCTCGTTGATGGCGTGCAGCACTGCTTCGCACTGGCGCCGCATGTCCAGCGTTTCTTCACGGCTGTTGACGCTCTCACCGAGAACGTCCATTGTCGCCATGATTCCCCTGGCGTTCAGCTCCTTGACGACGCGAACACCGTCGGACAGCGCTTCACCGGCGATATAGGGCCGTGCGAAGTAACCGACGATGGGCTTGGGAACGAGGGGGATTGTTACGACGATAAGTTTTGAGATGAATGACATGGTAGGATACTCTTCAAGCGTTATAGCATATCAAAGAAAATTAGCTCCGATACTCAGGAAAAACAAACCGGGCCGCACCATTCAGGTTGCCGCCGGATCCTCCTCTTCGCCCAGAAGTTCGCGGTACACTCCCATCATCTTTTCCGCGATCCGTGTATTGGTATAATGTTCGAGCACACGTGCCCTGCCTCGCGGACCGTATTCCGCACGCAGTTCCGACCGGTCGAGCAGCATCTGCAGCTTCTCGTGCATCTCGTCCCAGTTTTTTTCTTCGAACGTAAATCCGGCATCGCCGATAACCTTGGGGATCTCGGCGTGTGTCGATCCGAGCACGGTCACTTCCGATGCCATGGCCTGCACGAGTACCTGGCCAAACTGCTCCTTCCAGTGTGCGACGGTATACGACGGCAGAACGAGCAGATCCATGACGTTGATGTGCCGTGGGACTTCGTCGTGGGGTATGCTGATGGCAAATCGTACCCGGTCGGCAATTCCGAGTTCTTCCGCCCGGCGCCGCAGATCGGCTTCCAGCTTGCCTCCACCGATCAACAGAAGGGAATACTCGCCGTTCAGCTTCGCGCAGCTTTCGAGCAATTCCATGACGCCCTTCTCCGGCACAAAGCGTCCGATAAAGCCGATAACCGTGCCGGTCAGTCCGAGCTCCTGTTTGAAGTCCGAAGCATCGCGTTTCTGGAACAGCTCCGCATCGAGTCCGAGCAGCGGCATGACGTGCACTGGCTTCTCGAAGCCCTTCTTTCGGAGAATATCACGCGCGTCGCTGTTTCCACAGATGGCGGCATCACTGCGAATGAGATTGAAGCGCTCAAAAAACGTAAAGGGGAAATTCAGCGTTTTCTCGAAGTTCATCCAGGTAAAAAACAGCGTTCTGGCCTGCGGCGCGAAAATCCTACGGTACACCAGCGCCTGAAAATACGAGAAGGCGTCCGTCCCCTCTTCGACATGCAGAATATCGGGTTTGAAATCGCGCATGCACATGTAGGCCGAGCGGTAGACGTGTGCCGCTTCCTTGCCGCTGAACAGGACGGGCAGTGCGCGCATCTCCAGTTCGTCGTCACGGTGTTCGTCGTACCGGATCGTGAACAGGTAATCCTTCCAGACCGTTGGTACGATGATGCGCAGGTTGACGTCATAGAGACGCGCCAGCTCGCGCCACTTTTCGCGGCCGATCCGGGTAATGTAGGTATGGCTGATGACGAGTACGTTCACGGATTTCGGGCGGGTGCTGGTGATTATTGATGCGCCGCGATGGCTTTTTCGTAGACGTCGACGGTGCGGCGCGAAATTTCGGGCCAGGCAAATTCTTCTTCCACGCGCTTACGCGCTCCGGCACCGAGCTGCGCGCGCAGCGCCTCAGATTTCAGCAGGCGCACGAACTGCTCGGCGAGCTGATCCGGGCTTCGTGGCTCGACCAGGATGCCGCTGACGCCATCCTCGATGATCTCCGGTATGCCTCCGACACGTGTACCGACGAGCGGAAGTCCGCTGGCCATGGCTTCGAGACCGGAGATGCTCGTTGCTTCCATCAGGGACGGCAGGGTCGCGATGGTGGATAACGCATAGAACTTGGGCATGGCCGTGTTGGGTACGTTGCCTGTGAAGAACACATCATGCGACTGCCCGAATTCCTGGAGCAGTGCCTCGAAGCGCTCGCGCTCATCGGGGAAACCTCCGCCGACGATAAGGAATTGTACGTCGGGTACCTGCACGCGTACGTGCGGTATCGCGCGAATAAAATACTCGACGCCGTTCTTGGGTTCGAGGCGACGAGGGCAAATGATCACCGGACGACCGGGATCGAGTCCGTAATCCTTGTCGATGACGCCGAAGCTGTTGTCCGGATGAAATTTTGCCGCATCCACCCCGTTGGGAATGTACACGTTGCGCGCGGGCGCGATGCCAGTGGCAGTGGACTTTTCGTAGAGTTCACGGCTCGGACTGATGATCGCGTCTGCGTGTCCGAGGAACATGCGAATTTTTCGCTTTCCACTGCTGGTCTCGTACATCTCGAGATAGTTCGAGGTGTGGTTGGTCCATACGAGCGGAATATCCTTGCGCAGCGCCCGTGTCGTCCAGCAGTTGGGCGTCAGGTCATGCCAGTGTAGTACATCGAAGGTGTGCTCGGCGTGAAGCCTGCGCACATATTCTCGCACGCGACGAATGTAGAACAGGTGCTTGATGCGGGGCGTGTCGCGGTCCACGAAGAGATTGTGGACAGTGAATCCTTCCATCTCCTCGATGTTGTCTTCGCCCGCGCCGTACACCGGGTGCACCAGGTGCAGCAGATGTCCGTTCTGCACGTGTGCGCGGGCCAGTTCGAGCGCATGCGTGGCCATGCCACCGATGTTGGGAAGAAAGTCTGAAGTCAGGAGAAGTATGTTCATGCGTTATGCTCCAAGCAGCGCCCGGACGTCCTCGACGATCCGGTGCAGCCTGTGGATGGCCTGGTGTTCCGCTGTCGCGCGCTCGTGTCCGGCGCGTGCGATGGCCAGGCGTTCTTCTTCGTGGTCAATATAGTAACGGATTTTTTCCTTCAGCTCGTCCACCGAGTCGAAGCAGGCGATTTCCTTCCCTTCCACGTACAGCTCCTCGGCCTGTTCCTGCGAGCGCTGAGTGAGCAGGAAGCCTCCGTAGCCCGGAATTTCCAGGGTACGGACGTTATGCGAATCCTTGTTCTGTTCGCGCAGAAAATTCAGGTGGATACGAGACACGGCGAAAAGCTTCGAGATCTCTTCCCCGTACACGGCGTTGCCTTTCCAGCGAGCGCGCAGAGGTGTCCCTTCAGCGACGCGCTCCCACATGTTTCCCCAGACCGAGAGATCAAACTCCGTCACCTTCTCCAGCCACCATTCCCGCATGGGTTCCCAGGTGCCGGCGAACACCACGTCGGTGGCGTAGCGCGCGCGGTCTTCGTCGGAGACGGCCTCGGGCCTCTGCAGCATGGCCGGATCGTAGCAGAACGGCAGGTACTCCACCCGCTTGCCGCCGGCGTCTCGCAGCGGTTGAATGAGCGACCTGGCGTAGATATAGTAGATGTCGAACAGCGGGATGCTCGCAATGCTGTCTTTCGTGGCATTGCGGTTTTTGACGTTGAAGGGACCGTCGGGATACCACTGCAGCAGCAGCGTCCCATACTTCTCCTTCACCTCGCGGATGGCGCTTTCATAGATGGTTTCGCCCTTGAGAAAGAGCACGACGTCGGGACGAAAATCCGCCACGGTCTGTACGAACTCGGCGTTCATCTGTCGCCGGTTGATGCGTCGCGTCGCCGCGGAGACAATGGGGATGCTTCCGCCGGTGGTGAAGCGGGGCTTCCGGAAATCAAATACCCGCACCTCGCAGCCGAGTTGTTCGAGGTAACCCTTGTACGACCACCCACCGGTTCCGTACCAGTATTCGCAGACCAGGAGAAGTTTCATGTTATTCGGTATCGGACGTCTCGTCCGCCTTCATGACGCTCTTGATGTAATCGGCATGTTCCCTGAGCTGCCGACGTTCGACGAGCAGTTCAAGTACTGCAAAAATACCAATGAGATAGAGCGCTTCCAAAACAAACTGCACGATGGCTCCCATGCCCAGATCCGGAAGCGGGGCGAGCAGCACGACCGCGGCGGCGATGGCGGCGAAGATGACCGGCAGCACGAACACGTGCATCCAGCGGATGGACACTTCGCGACGGACGATGAACAGTGCTCCGAATACACCGATCGCGTAATTCAGCACGATCGCATAAGCGGCACCGCTGATACCGAGCCATACGACCAGGAAGTACATGGCGGGGAGGAATACCACGAGCTGACCGATGCGTACCCGCACAATGGCTTCAGGCTTCCCTTTCGCATACAGCAGCTGCTTCATGTTTTCGAACATGGGTGAAAGCAGCGCACCGGCGGCAAGAATCTGCAGGACGGGGATGGCGTCGTTCCACTGGTCCCCGATGATGCGAATAAATGACCCCGGGAGAATACCGAACACCAGCACGAAGGGCATCAGTACGCGCACGAGAAAATACAGAACCAGGCTGAACGCGCGTGAGAGGCGCTCCTGATCGTTCTGGACTTTGGAATACGTCGGAAGCGCGACCGTCACCACGGCGGGTGCAACGGTCTGCGGCGCCATTTCCCAGTACTTGAGCGCACGGCCGTAGCTGCCCTGCAGATTCGTCCCCAGCAGTCCTTCGGTCACCAGCGTGCCGTAGCGCACGAAGATGACTTCCATTCCGCGGGAGAAAATGAGTTTCCATCCCATGGAAAGGAACCAGCGCGCGGTCTCGGGGTTGAAGGTCAGTCCCACCGGATACCGGCTGATGATGCTCATGCCGATGAAGGAAATCACGAACGTGGAGCAGTAACCCAGCACCATGCCCCAGGCTCCCATGCCGTTGGCCACGAGGATGTATGACACAACCGGGAACGCAAGGACGGACATCAGGTTGATACGAGCGATTTTTTTGTACTCGAGCTGTTTCTCGAGATACGACGAAAAGAGAATCGTGAAGAGATTCAGCGTGCTGAACGCGGCGAGTACCAGGAAGGCTTCGATCTTGATTTCGGTGGTACCGCGCACAGCAAGCACCCATGCCACGACAAGCGTCGCGGCGAGCATGACGGCACTGAGCGCGATCGTGAGCACAAAGGCGGTGGAATAGAGGTCTTTCCGTTTCTCATCGGCCTGGATCACGGAAATGTTGAAGGAAACGGCGGCGAGAATGAAAAGCAGATCTACGACGGCAAGCCCGAACATATAGATGCCGTTTTCGTCGGGCTGCAGCATGCGGTCGCGGAAAATGCCGAAGACAAAACCCACGCCCATGGCAATGTAATTCAGGCCGCTGGTCCACAGCGTACTGACGATAGCCTTGCGGGCAATGTTCACCGGGTATGCTCCGTATCATCCAGGAGTTCGTGATACACGTCGATGACGCGGCGCGCGTAACGGTCCCAGGTAAATTCCTGGATGTACTCCGACGCGTTGCGTCCCATCTCTGCAGAATCCTTGGGATGGTCGTACAGCCATTGCAGTTTCTCAGCGATGGCGTCGGCGCTGCGGATAGGGATGCGGAAGCCGTCCTGTCCGTCGCGCACCACGCTGCCGGTGTTCACCGATACGACCATCGGCAGACCGCAGGCCATGGCCTCGTATGTGACCAGTGCCGAGCCCTCCTGCAGCGACGGCAGTATGAACACCGACGCCTGTGCGTATTCCTTCTGCAGTTCCTCGTGTTTGACATGTCCGCGAAGAATGATGCGCGAGGCGTGACGGTTGAGGATGGGCTGCATGCCTTCCTCCACCTTGCCGATGAAATGCAATTCGGCGTTGGGCAGCGCCAGGCGCTCCCAGGCTTCGAGTAAATAATGGACGCCTTTCTGTATCCCGATGTTCCCGACGAACAGTACCCGGAACACATCGTCGCGCTTTTCGCCCGGCTTGAAGTCCGAGGGATTGAAGCCGTAGGGAATAACGGACAGTTTCTCATCGGGAATGCCGTTTTCCACGAAGGTGCGGCGCACGAATTCCGAGGGGATGATGACGCGGTCCGCTTCATCGATTTCGCGCAGTCCTTTCTTGATGATCTGCGGATGCGCCCGTTCGATCTCCACTCCGAAACGCTCAAATTCCTCTTTCAGAATTGCGTCCTGGTAATGAGGGTGGGTGGATCCGCGTTCGATCACGATGCGGGCGCCATGCGCACGGGCATGCGGGATCGAGGCAAGGGCGTAGTTGCCCCAGGCGTGGAAAATGTCGCAGGGGGGAATGTACCGGCGTGCGAGCGCATCAAAAAGATTGTCTTTCAGCCAGGAATAATATCCGCGTCGCCGCAGAGGCGGGACCTTGCGCACGAGCATCCCCAGGTATTCCGGCGAGGGGATACTATGGCAGCGCCGTGAAGAAAAGCGCTTTTTCACGTACCAGCGCTTGGTCGTGATGATGCGCTCGAGATAGCCCCGCTTATCGAGTTGTTCGGCCAGCTCAAGCGCGTGGAAGCGCCCGCCGACGGATATAACGACTTTCACGCTCGCTGTTACTCTCCGCTGTTGTCGGCTGCCGCAGTTTCTCTCTTCGCCATGCGTTTGCGGATGTACAGGACGAAGTAGACAAGAAACACGATGGCGAGCAGATAGTTGGTCAGGGTTGTGATGATCAGACCGGACTGATAGGTCTCCGGTTCAAAGTGCATTTCGAGTCGATGCGATCCGGCAGGCACCACCACTGCGCGCAGCGCATAGTCCGAGCGCAGGATTTCCACGGGCTCTCCGTCGATCGTCGCCTTCCAGCCGCTGGGATAATACACCTCGCTGACCTTCAATATGGCGTCGACCGGCGTCTCGAGGTCGTAGGCGAATCCGTTGATCCCGAAGTGTACCAGTTCCGCGGATGCGCCCGCGAGCACGCTGTCCGGCACCTGCATCGGAGGCGAGGTCAGCTCTTCGCTCAGATAGGCGACGCGGTCGGGCTGATACCCGGGAAGCGTCCCGATCTTCTGGAACATGGTCTCGTCATCTTCGATCACCTCGTGACTGCCGACAAAGAATGCGCGGGGGAAGACGGCACGGTTTTCGAACACCATTTCCTGCTGTCCGGTAAAGACCGGTTCCAACCAGGGCGACTGGATCTGCCAGCCGATCGGCGTCACGAGATACTTGGTGTTGAGCATGCTGAGAAGCGCCCAGTTCACACCGTCGACGTGTGCACCTTCCCGGAAGGTGAACTGGTTGTACATCGTGTTTCGTATGTCGTCATAGAGCTTCATCTTGGCCGGGTGATACCCCGCCACGTTTTGAATTCCGAAACCGACATACCAGTTGTCGTCACCATGTGCCCCGGCGGGGAGAACCCGGTACACGGTCGTATCCTGCTGAAGGAAATCCACGACGTCGGTGCGGGCCAGCGATTGCTCCTGCTGCCGCATCGGTACCATGTGCATCGGCTTGTAGTCGACGATCCACCAGTCGATCACGAGGAGGAGAAGGAGTCCGACCTGCAATCCGGTAAACGCCAGTTTGCCGCGTACGAAAGCGAACAGTGCTCCTCCGGCGAGGACCATGAACAGCACGGCGAGCATGGCGTCATCGAGCGCCATGCCGAAGATTGCATCGCGGGTCAGGTTATGATACTGTGCATCTACCTGACTCAGCTGCCCTGCCTGTGCGGCCTGCTCTATCTGCTGCATGCCCTGGTACAGGTTCGGGTGATTGTTCTCCATCCCCTCGGCAACCATGTCTTTGTAACTGCCTTCTGAGACCACGAGCACCAGCACGAGCGCGGCTGCCGCGGCGACAGGGATCCAGATGATCTTCGTCAGGCGCTTGACCTGGCCTTCGCCTTCACCGCGTTTGCGTTCGCGTATCAGGCGGATGATCTCCGTCAGCCCCACACCCGCGAGCATGCCCATGGACAGCGACATGAGGAAAAGGATCATCGACGGAATTCGGAAATTATTGAAGAACGGGAGGTAGTTGAACAGCAGGTCGTAAACGACACTGAAATTCCGTCCGAAGGCGACGAGCAGGGAAAACAGTCCGAGGGCGATCCACAGGTGCACGAAACGGTCTTTCGGCCGCAGGAGGATGCCCAGCAATGCGAGGAAGCTGATGACCACACCCAGATAAATCGGAGATTCGGTGAACGTCATCGTACCCCAGTACGTCAGGCCCCCGAAGCCGACAAACGACGGCACGAAAAAGGTAATAACCTCGATCGGTGAGAAGGACCAGTTGGTGGCGTAGTCATAATCCAGCCCGGCACCTGCCGGAGCGCCGTGACCTGATCCGCCCGAACCCGCGCCGCGGATGGAAAAGTCCTTGTATTCCCAGGTGGCGAAATACGGTCCCGACAGCATCAGGAAGGCGAACGCCGCGGCGCCGACGGTGATGACGGAGACGAAGGCGACATCCTTGAAGGATGCTCCGGCGTACCATTTATACAGCACGTAGAATCCCACGGCCATCAGGCTGTAGAACACCATCTGCACGTGACCGGAATTGAACGTGAAATGCAGAGCCGCGACGAGCAGCGCGACCCGCAACACACTGCGTTTCTCGAAGAGAAGATCGACCAGAAGCAAAATGGCGGGGAGCCATGCAAACACCGTGATTTTGGTGTTGTGTCCGGCCATGATCCAGTTCAGCGAGTACAGTGAGAACACAACGGACACCGCTACGAGGAACGCTACGTACGGCTCGAATTTGCGCCGTATTCCGAGCATGTATACGAATGCGCCGAGCAGGAAGAAATTGAAAATATCCCAGAACATCGATGGCAGCGGCAGCACTCCGATGGCGGACTGCACCCAGCCATAGACCTGAAGGATCACCATCGGCTTGAGGGGATCCAGGAACGTATGCAAGTACATACCGTGACCGGGAGACGACGATCCCCATGTAGGCATGCCCGAGAAGACGTAGGGGTTCCAGAAGGGATTCACTCCCGCGTCATCGGCATCCTTCAGGTAGCCGTCTTCATAGACGATGGAAGACACATTATCCGGCACGAAGAACACCTTGCCGTCGAAGAAGGCCTCGTGAAAGAATATCACGAGCAGCAGGGCAATCAGGCCGAGGAATACTTTGTGTGCGTGCTTCTCGAGGAAGGCGGGCTGTGACAGGGAGGGTCCCTGTACCGCGACTTTACGTGATGACTTTTTCGAGGATGAACGTGTCTTTGCCATGGCAACCGGCTGATATTGAATGACAGAGGGAGTATAAAGGAAAAAAATAGCCATCCCGTGATGAAGAAACAATGCGTTCCCCTGTCAGGGACAGCCAGGGACAGCAAAAGAAACACCCCGCGCAGAGGCGGGGTGCTTTAGAACTCATCAATGCGCCAGCTCAGGCCACGCGTTTCTGTCCACCCTTCTGGTTGGGATTCCGCGAGGCGCGGACGACCACTTCCACATTGTCGAGATCGACACTGACCTCGGCATTGCAATACGGGCAGTACTTGGCCGTCTGTATATCAAAGCTGATAGTATTTTTACACATGGGACACTCTGTGATCACCATGCCGATGACCTTGCCGGTCTGCTTGACTTTCACCGGTTTGGCAGCTGCTTTGTCTGTTGCTTTCATTCTTCACCGTTTCTTTGAACAGTTTTCCATTATCCCTTGAATTTACGAAATCTCGGTGACCTTTTCAATGGATTTCTTCGTGTTCTTGCTTTTACGCGCCTTTTTCGGGAGTGCATGTTCGAGCACTTCATCCATCTGCTCCACGAGAAGGAAGGTTATCTCATTTCGAACAGATTCCGGTATCTCCTTGAGATCGTCCTCGTTGCGTTTGGGCAGCAGTACGGTCTTGATTCCGGCACGGTGCGCGGCAAGCACCTTTTCTTTTACTCCGCCGATGGGCAGCACCTGCCCTCGGAGCGTGATTTCGCCCGTCATACCGAGATCATTGCGCACGATGCGACCTGTCAGAAGTGACGTGAGGGCCGTGAGCATGGTGACTCCGGCAGAGGGACCGTCTTTCGGCACGGCTCCGGCAGGGACATGCACGTGAATATCGAACACCTCACGGAAGTTTTCCGGTACCCCGAGTTCCTTGGCATTCGCGGCGATGTAGCTCATGGCGGCCTGTACGCTTTCCTTCATGACGTCGCGCACCTGGCCGGTAATAATCAGGCGTCCCTTCCCTTTCATCTTTGTCGCCTCGATGAAGAGGATGTCGCCGCCGACCGGCGTCCACGCCAATCCGGTGGCAATGCCGGGGACGCAGATGCGCTCGGCGATTTCCGGATAAAATTTCCTTGAGGTGATGTACTCCGGCAGCTTCTCGCCGGTGACCGTGATGCGCTTGGCCTCGCCTTCGGCGATACGCCGCGCCGCGCCGCGACAGACGTCCGCGAGTTTGCGTTCGAGATTGCGCACACCCGACTCACGGGTATACCGGTCGATGACATCCCTGATCACGTCGTCGCCCAGGACGAGTTGTTTCCCCGTGAGGCCATGTTCCCCGAGCTGCTTGGGAAGCAGGTGCCTGCGTGCGATATGCACTTTTTCATCCATGATATAGCTCGGAATCTCGATGATCTCCATGCGATCGCGCAGCGCCGGCTGGATGGTGTCAAGGGTATTGGCCGTTGCGATGAACAGCACATTCGACAGGTCGAAGGGCACTTCCAGGTAGTGGTCGCTGAAATTGACGTTCTGTTCCGGGTCCAGCACCTCGAGTAATGCCGATGTGGGATCACCACGGAAATCCGTACCCACCTTGTCGATTTCATCGAGCACCATCACGGGATTGTTGCTGCCCGCTTTCTTGATGCTCTGAATGATGCGTCCCGGCAGGGCACCGATATATGTGCGTCGATGTCCGCGGATTTCCGCTTCGTCGCGCACGCCGCCGAGGGAGAAGCGTACGTATTTTCGTCCCATGGCTTCGGCAATCGAGCGGCCGAGGGACGTCTTACCCACTCCCGGGGGACCGACAAAGCAGAGGATAGGCCCGCGCATGTCGTTTTTGAGTTTGCGCACGGCCAGGTATTCGAGAATGCGTTTCTTGACTCTGTCGAGTCCATAATGGTCCGCGTCCAGCTGCTTGCGTACGGATTTGATGTCGAGATTGTCCTCTGTCCGTTCCGACCAGGGCATTTCCAGCAGCCAGTCGAGGTAGTTGCGTGTGACGCTGTACTCCGCCGCGGCCGGATTCATGACGCTCAGGCGGTTGAGTTCTTTCTCGGCCACCTTGCGGATTTCATCGGGCATGGTGAGTTCGTCGAGCTTCTTGCGCATCTCGTCGACTTCCAGCTGGTCCTTCTCCTCACCCAGTTCCTTTTTGATTGCGCGAAGCTGTTCGCGCAGAAAGTACTCGCGCTGCGCCTTGTTAATCGAGTCCTGTACATCGGCCTGGATTTTCTGGCTCAGTTCCTGCCGCTGTATCTGCCGGCTGAGCACCATGGCGAGCTTGTTGAGAAACTCCTTCATGTCCATGGTTTCGAGGAGTTCCTGCTTCTCAGGCACCGGCGAATTGAGCATGGCCGCGACCTGGAAGGCGAAGTTGGACATGTCCTGCGTGTTCATGATCAGGTTCATCTGCTCGGGATTGGATTCCGGCAGAACCTCCTGCAGCTTCTTCAACTGCCCGCGGATCGTAGAGACATGCGCCGACACTTCGACGTCGTCCTGTGAAACCTGGATTTCGTCGAGCTGTGCAACCTCGGCAAGCAGATATGGTTCGTCGTTCAGGAGATCGAGCAGTTTCCCGCGATGCAGTCCCTGCACGACGACGCTCTTCGAACCGTCCGGCATGGTGTAGATCTTGACCACGCGCACGACCGTACCGGTTTCATACAGGTCCTCTTTGCCCGGCGTATCCATGGAGGAATCTCGCTGGGTGAGAACCATGACCGGACGCTGCTGCTGATGCGCCTCCTCGATCAATCGGACCGAACTCGGGCGACCGACGAACAGGGGCATGATCTGCCCGGGAAAAAAGACCATGTTACGCAGGGGAAGAACAGGAAGCTGTTCACGTGCCTCCTGCGTGCTGTAGTAATTGTCGTTCCCTGCATTCTGCTGTTCATTGTGCTGCATCGCTACCTCTTGTCAATATTATCGGTTCCCGGTCCCCGGTGCATGGTTGCGCCTCACCCTCCGACTGTGTACTTTTGCAAGAACCATGCCATGCAATAATTTCCTCTCCGCAGTGGAAGATACTGCATATTTGTCATTGTTTACTGCCACGGCCGCTGTCATTATGGCAGATTAAGCGTTTTTTCGAGAGCAGGGGAAGCACATGATCGTTTCAAAGGCTGATATGATACAGGCCTATGTCTTCCGGACGATGAGTGATGGAAGCGTGGAGTACCTCCTTCTTCGCAGGTCGGAAGAAGAGCGCCTGTATCCCGGGATGTGGCAGATGATAACGGGACGTCTCAAGGAGACGGAAAGCGCGCTGCAGGCGGCCAGGCGAGAAATTACAGAGGAAACGGGTCTGCTTCCTGACACGCTCATAGTTGTGCCGTACATCGCTTCTTTTTACTTTCCACCTGGTAACTCCATTCATCATGTCCCCGTATTCGCCATGGAGGCGAACAGTAACGCCGAAATCAGGCTGTCGCATGAGCACCAGGAATTTGCATGGCTTGGTTATGATGTTGCATGGAGGCGCCTGGTGTTCCCCGGTCACCGCGAGGGGCTGCGCATACTACGTGACTACTGTCTGGAAGATACACGCGCACGAGAAGAGTTCTGAGAATTCCACCATAGGAGGCCTACGCATGCATGCCCTGTCACGCCTGATCACACTTTGCCTGATCCTCGTCGGTATCGCGCTGATTCCCGCATGTGAGTTCACAACAGCGAATATCGAACGTGCAACGATGTCTCGCTCGGTGAGTGAAGAATCCGAACCGATCGAGGAAACCTCCTCGTTCTACGCTTCCGAGTCCACCATTCACTGCTCGGTATTGATGGCGAACACTCCCGAAGGTACCGAGGTCAAGGCGATATGGTACCCTGTTCTCGAGGACGAAGAAAAGGTCATCCTCGACTCCAGCATCGTCACGATGGAAAGCAGCGGATGGATCGATTTCTACCTGCAGCTCACGCAATCGAACCTTCCCTACGGCGAGTATGCCGTCGACCTGTACGTCGAAAATACGTACGAGCAAACCGTCCCCTTCGTGATCGAACCCATGTACCCCGACAGCTACATCAAGGAAGCGGTCATCGCCCGAAGCATCAACGAAAATTTCTTCCCGACCGAGGTCACCTGGGTGTTCGATGAAGGACTCGCCAATATCTATGCCCCGATCTATGTCTCCGGACAGCCTGAGGGAACTGCGTTCGGAGCGATATGGTATCAACATGACGCGGCAGGCGACCGTCAGGTCATCGACGCAGCGGAAATCGGCTTCGACGCAGAAGGCTGGATCGGCTTCTCATTGAATCTGCCAAACGGCCTTCCAGCAGGCAAATATTCAGCCGATATCCTGCTAAACGGTGAAGTCGAGCATACACTGGAGTTTCGTGCCGAGTAGATCGCCACACCGGCACAACCTGTCATTTCCTGGCCCCGGCACCCGCCGGGGCTTTTTTTTGTTTTCGATAACCCTCTTTCTGACAATGGATTAGCACTCCGGGTCACCGAGTGCTACCTTGCTTCCCAGTCTCCGGAGTCGTATGTTTCATGCTGGAAATTGCTGCGGCGCCCCATCGCACCGCTCAGGAGCAGCCAAAACATGAATACGAACATTGACCATATAGAAGACCTCAACGAGCGTGAACGCCGGGTACTGCTCTCCATTATCGAGCAGCACGTCCTCACGGCCTCTCCGATCGGTTCTCGAACGCTCTCGAAGAACTCGGAGTTGAACCTCAGTCCCGCCTCCATCCGCAATGTCATGGCGGATCTCGAGGAGCGCGGGCTGATCGGACATCCGCACACCTCGGCCGGACGCATCCCCACGGATCTCGGCTACCGCTACTACGTCAATTCCATCATGGAGTCCATCGCACTGACGGACGATGAGCGACGTTTCATCGAGGCGCAGCTGCAGGGCACGATTCCTACAGCACTGCAGGAACTCATCCGTACCAGTTCGCATATTCTCAGCCAGATTTCGCATCAGCTCGCCATTGTGTCCGCTCCATCCTTGGGACGCGGGGTGCTGCAACGGCTGGAGCTCGTGCAGGTGGCCTCTGATAAGATCATGGTTATCATCACGATCCGCTCTGGCATCGTGAAGTCCATCATGCTGCAGATCCACACCGAAGTCGGCCGTGAACAGCTGGATAACATTACGGCGCTCCTGAACGAACGACTCGCGGGATTGACCCTCCAGGAGATCAGGGAGACCTTCGCCGACCGCATGCGCGATGCGCAGCAGGACGATCACCACGGCATCATCCGCCTGTTCATCGAATCGACCGACCGCGTTTTTTCAGAGAAACTCAATCCCGAAGCCCTCTGCATTGAAGGGATGCAGAGTGTTACACAGCAGCCGGAATTCGGTGATCCCAACAGCATGCGAAACATCATAGAACTGGTAGAGAACCAGAACGTGATCGTGCACGTGCTCGATTCACTGAGCGGCGGCCAGTCGGTGACGATTCGCATCGGACGTGAACTGGTCGACCACAAGCTCAGTGACTACAGCATCATCGCATCACCTTACCAGTTCGGACAGCTCAGCGGAACGGTCAGTATTGTCGGACCGAAGCGCATGGACTATCCACGGATGATCGCCATGGTGGATTACCTGGCCAAGCTGATCTCGACCTGACGAAGAACGAAACTGCAAGAATAGATTTCAAGGAGCACATATGCCTGATCAGGATTTTCAGGAACATGAAGAACAGCAGCAACCGCCCGTCGACAACGAGGATGCCGCCCAGGATGAGGCGACCGCTCCCGACGGCGGGCAGTCTGAAAGCGGACAGCCGCAAACCGATGCTGCGCCGGAGCGGCAGACACTTCAAGACGAAAGCACTCAGCTGAAGGACCAGCTTCTGCGTAAGATCGCGGAGTTCGAAAACTTCAAACGGCGTACTCGCGATGAGAAAGACGCGTTGATGAAATACGGCGCCGAGCCCGTGCTGCGAGACCTGCTCCCCGTGCTCGATGATTTCGAACGGTCGCTCGCATCGGGGAAGGAACATCCTGATTTCGACTCCTTTTACAAGGGCGTCGAGATTATCTATGCGAAGCTTCTGAAAACGCTCGAGCAGCGCGGGCTGCGCCCGATGGACGCCGTTGGCAAACCGTTCGATGTCGACTATCACGATGCGCTGCTGCAGATTCCCAACGCAGATGTTGAACCCGGCACCGTCCTCGACCAGGCGGAAAAAGGGTATCTTCTGCATGACAAGGTCATCCGGCACGCCAAGGTCACCGTTTCCAAAGAGGTCGAATAAGAAGGTATGGACAAGCATTCATGAAACGAGACTACTACGAGATTCTGGGACTCGACAAATCCGCGGATGATGCCGCAATCAAAAGCGCGTACCGCAAGCTCGCGATGCAATACCATCCCGACCGCAATCCGGGTGACTCCGCAGCTGAAGAAAACTTCAAGGAGGCCGCCGAGGCTTACGAAGTTCTCAGCAACCCTGACAAACGACAGAAGTACGACCGTTTCGGACATGACGGTTTGCGCAACCAGGGAGGTGGTCCGGGCTTCACCGATATCAACGATATTTTCAGCCATTTCAGCGACATCTTCGGTGGTGGATTCGGTGGCGGGATATTCGAGGAAGTATTCGGCGGAGGTCGCGGACGGCAGCGCGGTCGCAGGCAGGGTATCCCCGGTACCGACCTGAAGATTCAGCTGCCTCTGACACTGGAAGAAATCGCTACGGGCGTGGAAAAAACACTCAAGGTCAAGCGACAGACCTCCTGTGAAAGCTGTTCTGGAACCGGTGCGAAGGCTGGAACCGCGCTTGAGAACTGTGCCGTCTGTCATGGTTCAGGCGAAATTCAGCAGGTATCGCGATCGCTCTTCGGTCAGTTCGTCAATGTCGTACCCTGCACCAACTGCGGCGGAGAAGGTCGCGTAGTCAAGGACCCCTGTTTGTCCTGTCACGGCGACGGACGCGTCCAGGGTGAAAAAACGATCAAGGTGAAAGTACCGGCCGGTGTCAGCGAAGGGAACTACATTCCTCTGCACGGACAGGGAAACGCGGGTCGCAAGGGTGGCCCCGCGGGCGACCTCATCGTCTATATCCGGGAAAAAGAGCATGAGGAATTCATCCGTCAGGATGATGACGTGCTCTATAACCTCGTCCTGAGCTTCGCCGACGCCGCACTTGGCAAGGATGTCGAAGTTCCCACCCTCGGTGGGCGCGCCCGACTGAAAATCGAAGCGGGAACACCTGCCGGCCAGATCCTCAGAATGCGTGACAAAGGCATCCAGCACTTGAACAGCAGCGGCAGGGGCGATCAACTGGTCCGTGTCCACGTATACGTACCGAGGAAAGTCTCGACGAGAGAAAAAGAGCTTCTGCAGCAAATGAACGAGATGGAAGCGTTCCAACCCACGGACAGCGAGGAGAAGAAAAGCTTTTTTGCCAGGATCTTCGATTCGTTTTCATGAACCCGGTACAGCTTTCAAAACTCCCCTGCCTTTCCTATTTTGCATCTGATGTGAACTGAGCAACAGGCTGTGCATATGTGGAAACGTATTCTCGCAACGGCGCACCGCTTCGGTTTCACACGGAATGAAGCTGCCGTCGTTGTTTTCCTCTGCGCGGTCATTATCGTCGGCACGATACTGACAGAGGTACGATCCTCCGGCGCTCGGCCGGTGGAAGATATTCGAACATCCTATGAAAAGGCCGACAGGGCGTTTGCCGATCGCTCGACAGTCGAAATTTCGCAGGCAGACGCAGGCACAGAATCTGTCCGCGAAAACGAGAAATCGCCTGACGTGGCTCCCGCGGTAGTAAATGCCGCCCAGACCCCGCAGGCTATCGATCCGAACACTGCCACACAGGACGTCCTGACCAGCCTGCCGGGAGTCGGTCCGGCGACTGCGAGGAATATCATCGAGTACCGCCGGGAACACGGACCGTTCCGGCAGCCGGAAGATCTGCTGAAGGTACAGAACATCGGTCCAAAGAAATTCGAACGGATACGAACATTCATTACCATCGAATAAACGCAGGCATCACAGCCTAATCTCTCGGAGGAATTCATGGCACACAAACAGCCATTCGGAATTGTTGATGCAGTCCTCGTCGTTGTCATTATTGGACTCGCCTACATACTCTTCAGGGTGATCAATGATCCCGGCCAGCAGCTCGCGTATGAAGAGGACATGAAGTGGGAATCACGCTCGCGCCTCTCCGCTCTGCGGACCGCGGAGGTGGAATACTACAACGTGCGCAGTACCTATACCAGTGACCTCGACTCGCTGATCATTTTCCTTCAGGACAGCCTTCCCAAGGATCGCATTGACAGTCTGTTCACAAACACGAAGCTGTATCTGACGGCATTCTCCTTCGATTCCATTCGCCATACTCCGAAAAGCCTCAAACCGTACCAGGTCGCCGTAGACGACACGGCAGACGTACACCGGTATATGATCGTCGATCCTGACGGATATGGGTACATCAGTTCGCTGACTGACCCTGACGAACATAACAAGGCCTCGTGGGAGCAGTGATAGTGCGACGTTCTGCGTCGGCATGATATGGGCACCGCACATCATATCGGATTGGAAATTGCAGAACGGAGTTTTCGTTTTGTAGAAATTCAGCAGCAGGATCGTCAGACGACGATCCTGCGTGCTGATACACTGGAAACGGCGCACGATTACGCCTCTCCCCTCCTGTTTGATCTTCCCTTCGACAGAGACCTCGCGCGCAGCTTCATCACGGACCTCGCATCGGTATACCATCAGCATACGGTGTATGCCGGCAGTATCTCCCTGGTGCTTCCATCCATGCTTCCGCTCGTCTGCACAGTACCGGTGGACAGAAAGCTGTCGGCTGAAGAACGCCGTGAACAGGTGGAATGGGAATGTCGCACCCTGGGCGGCCTCGCGGAAAACGTGCCGCTGAGCATTCTCTCGCACACCATCACCTCCAACGATGAAATCGCCATCACTCTGGCGGTCGCTCTGCCGCAGTCGACTGTGGATTTTCTTACCCAGACCTGCGAACATCTCACGCTGGATCTCCATGCGATTGATATCGATCAGTTCACCATGGAGAAAATGATTCAGCTGCTGTACCCGCATGAAGCGAAAAACGATTTCGCGGTTCTCGGTCTGCACGAAAAGCACTGTTCAGCGGGCCGGTACAGCAGCGCGCAGTATCATGGCTGCCGGCTCGGCACGGTTTCTTACAAGCAGCACTATCCTGCGCAGGCCGTGCGGCTTCTCGAAAGCCTTCCGATTCGCCAGTCGACGAATGGCCCCGGGCACGTCTATGTCTTTGGCAATGCCGCGGAAACACATCTGACCGACGCTATCGAGGATATTCTGAAATGCAGTGTCACACGCTGCGTGCCGTTGGCGGACACTCATGTCCCCGATGCCATCCGAGACGGTTTCCAGCTCAAGGGAGAGCGTCTCTTTGACGCAGCGGCAGCAGCCGGTCTACTGGGCCTGTCATGAGAATCATCGCCGGCCGACTGAAAGGCCGCAGTCTCCACGTTCCGCGCTCCGCTACGTTTCGTCCGACCACGGATCGCGTGAAAGAATCCGTGTTCAACGTACTGGCTGGCTACGTGGACTGGGGCGACGTCTCCGTGTGTGATCTGTATGCCGGCAGCGGCGGTCTTGGACTCGAAGCGCTGAGCCGCGGGGCTGGCCAGGTGACATTCGTCGAACGCAGTAAAGCCAGCCTCGTAACCCTGGAGCGCAACATCGAGACACTTGGCGTTTCCGCGCAGGCAATCATCATCCGGATGCCCGTGGAAAAGTTTCTCCGGCAACGGTCGATAAAGTTTTCACTGGTATTCGCTGATCCGCCGTACGCCGATGCGTTCCTCGATGAACTCAATGTTCATATCGCACCGGTCCTGCAACCAGGCGGCGTGGCGGTGGTTGAACACGCCGGGGATCGAACGCTGGAGCCAACCTCACACCTCGAAGTTATTGACCGACGTGATTATGGAACAACATCTGTCACCTTCTTTCGACCCACAGATGGAGAATCAGCATGAGAATCGCCGTCTATCCGGGTTCCTTCGATCCGGTAACCTACGGACATATCGATGTGCTCGAACGCGCCACCGATATCTTTGACAACGTGATCGTGACGATCGCGCGCAATTCCTCGAAAACACCACTGTTCTCCACCGACCAGCGGGTGGCTCTGCTGCAGGAATCCGTCTCTCATCTCGAGAATGTCGAGGTGGATACCTTCGAAGGCCTCATCGTCGACTATGCCAGGAAAAGGCAGGCCGTCGCCCTTGTACGCGGGCTGCGCGCCGTATCGGATTTCGAGTATGAATTTCAGATGGCGCTGATGAACCGGAAACTCGACAGCGATATTGCCACGGTCTTCCTGATGCCTCACGAGCGTTTCACATACCTGAACTCGTCAATCGTGCGCGAACTTGCCAGGCATCGTACCGACGTCTCGGATTTCGTCCCGGAATGCGTCCGCGAGGCGCTTGTTGCACACTTCGGGCAAACGAAACCCGAACACACATAAACGCATCATATCATAACAGAACACGAAACCTCGTAGACCACTCAGTCCGAGTAAAAGGAACCAAGAAATGCCCACCTATGATTACGCCTGCAAGGAATGCAACCATCGCTTTGAAGCATTCCAATCGATGAAGGATCCAGTACTCACCACCTGCCCCAGCTGTGGTGCGGAAACGCTGCAACGGATGATCGGTGCCGGCGCCGGACTGCTGTTCAAGGGTTCCGGATACTATCTGACGGATTACAAAAAATCATCTGCCTCTCCCAGCAACGGTAACGGGACAAACGGAGACAGTACCGACGCGAAAGCAGCGACAGAGACGAGCAGTGCGGCAGCAAAGCCGGCCGCCGCAGGCGCGAAGGACAGTTCGAATACAACTGCCTGAGTGTCGACTGTACAGGAATAGGAAAAGGCAGCCACGAGCTGCCTTTTTCATTTCTTCGACGTCATTGTGGTCAGACTTGCAGCAGTTCCTCCGCAGCATCGACAACCCGCTCGGCCCGCAGGTCTATCATGCAGACGAAGGTCGCGATCGGACATTCCTTTCCACCGTGGATCCCGCACGGCCGGCACTCCAGTTCGTTGTGCTCGACGATGCGAAACGGAACGCCTACCGGGGTAAAGCCAAACGCAGGAACCGTTGCACCGAAGATTTCGACCACCGGCGTCCCCACCGCCGATGCAATATGAACGGGCGCACTGTCGTTACTGATCAAGACCCCGGCACTCCGTATCATCGCGGCAGAACCCAGCAGAGAAAGCGCTCCGGCCGCGTTGACGGCGGCAGCACCCGAACTCGTGATGATTCGCTCGCACAGCGCGTGGTCTTCCTTCCCTCCGATCAGAACCACTGTGTACGCGACGGCGAAGTGCCGCACAATCGCGGCGAAACCTTCCTCCGTCCACCTCTTTGTTGCCCAAACCGAACCGGGCGCCACGCAGACATGTGGCCTGCCTGTATCCGGCAGCAGCGCCGCCGCGCTCTGCGCGTCGTGCTCCGATGGATACAGCCTTGGTGATGTGTCCAACACCGGTGCGCACTCCGCCCTGCGAAGAAGCGACAGATTGCGAACTGCTTCGTGTTCGTTTTGCCGATAGGATGCTGTGGCCGTATACAGGAATGCGCCCGATGCGGTATCGAACGCTACACGAACCGGTGCGCCGGAAGCTCTGGCAAGGATTGCACTGCGAAACGACCTGTGTGGAGATAGGCAAAGTGTATACTTCTTTTTCCTGATCTGATTCATCAAAGGAAACAGGCCCGGCTTTCTGTTTCGCTTATCATACACGATCAGGTCACGCACAGCGGGATTATTTGCCAGCAGATCTGCGGTAGAAGGGATACAAAGCACATCGATCCGTGAACCCTGGAAGCAGCGGGCCGTCTCCTCTATCAGCGGTGTCGTAAGGATCAGATCTCCTGCAAACGCCGTTTGAATGATGAGGATATCACTCATGGTCCGGGTCCTCGATGAGAACGCTCTCTGCGTGAGGTGTATGTTTCCAGCGCTTGTGCTGCCACAGCCATTGCTCGGGATGCGCGGCGACCATGCGTTCGAGTGCGCGCACGTGCCTCCGTGTCAGTTCGTGCAGATGTTCCTCGTTCAGCCCCTGCAGGTCCCGTGTCGGAATTTCCTGCAGTATCACGTCGTAATTACCATCCGCAGCCCGTACCGCATAAGTCATGACGATCGGGGCGCCAGTCCGGAGAGCGAACGTCGCAGGACCTTCGTACGTGGCCGCGTGCCGACCAAAGAAGCGGACGTACAGGGCGCCGCTCGGACCGCTCTGATCCGCGATCAGCGCTACGATACCGCGTTCACGCAGCGTCTTGATGATTTCACGGATGGACAGTCCCAGGTCTACCACCCGGTTTCCGAGCTGTGTGCGCCACCCTTCCACCAGTGCGTTGACCGAAGGATTATGCAGGGGATGAACGATGACCGTGGCGGTGAAGCCCATGAGGCGCGAGGCGCCGATGGAAAGCCATTCCCAGTTACCGAAATGCCCGGACATCATGATGAGCCCGTTTCCCCGCCTGCGCGCACGTTCCACAACCTCAGGATTCCTGATACGGAGGACCTCCGGCAGCCGCTCAAATGTCAGCCGCGGAGTCCACATCAGTTCGAAAATGGTCGTGACCAGGCTCACGTAGCTGCCATAGGCGATGCGTCTGATTTCAGCGTCCTCCTTTTCAGGGAACGCGCGTCTCAGCTGCTGCAGGGTGAGTTTCTTTCTTATGGAAAGTACGTAGTACACGAATGCCGCCAGTGCCGCCGCGAGCCTTCGGACCAGTCCGAGAGGCAGCTGCTGCAGGATGCGCGCGATCGTGAGAAAGAGCAGGTATTCGAGCGTCGATTTCACGCGGAGTCTCTGGTTGGCTCGTTAGTACGTCCCGGCGGTGCGCTCCCAATCCGGATTGTAGATTTCGTTTCGTTTCGTGGAATGCACGAGTTCATAGCTGCTGAATCCGCCACGATCGACGAAGATGAAATCCACACCGCCCTCGATGGCGTCGTACCTCCAGATCTCATGAGGCTTCATGTCGCTCTCGCTGGAGAGACGCTCGACGTAATCCGGTGGGCCGTACAGCATATACACCCGGCCGCGATCTGAGCGCCAGCCGCTGCGATAGGCCGTCCGGAACTGTTCGCTGCAGATTGCGATGCGCTGGCGGTACTCCTGATAAAACTCGTTGATCGGAGTTGCGGGGTCCGGGTCTCGGTCACGCCAGAATTTTGTGAGAAATTTCTTTTTTGCCTCGGAGCCTGTCAGCGCTTCGTAGATATTGCTTTCTTCCGAGGTCGCGATATAGTTGGCCATGGCATACTGTTCGTCCAGTTCGTCCTCTGCCATGGCACTGAATTCCGCTGCGATGAGATCGGCGATCGCCGACGCTTCCAGCGTGTCGAGAGGAATATCCGGATTGAAGACGTAGAAGGCCTTGCTCTGCGAATGGAGGTAGTCCCCCGCCGTATCGCCGTAGGAGAGGATGAGGGTATAGACACCTGTCGGCAGCGGACTCACATTCATCGATCCCACTTCCACGCGAGAGTCGTGCTTGCCCTTTCGCGCACGCACCTTGCTCGACATGGTCTTCCCATAAGACGACACAATCTCGCTCTTGACAAGAAACTGCTCACGGTCCGCTTTGTACAGCTCGATGTAGTACAGGACATTGGGCAGCTGTTTTCCATAAAGCAGCGTGGGGTTGGGAATGACCTCCAGAGTGTTCTTGTAAAAAATATTTCCGTCGTCCATTTCCTTGCGCTCGATAGACGATGCCAGCTCCAGGTCACTGTACTTGACTGCGCGCGTGGAGAAGTCACGAACTTCAAAGGGGATCGACACACTGTCGCTGATCAGCGGACGCTTTTCATCGCGGGTCACCACGGTGAAGCTGTAGCGTCCGGGTTCGAGAAGGAAATTCACCTTTCCTATCAGCGTTTTCTCGAGCATTCCCGTCGTATCCTCGACACTGATGGGAACGCGCCAGGATTTGAGAATGGGGTCCTGCTCCGCTTCCTCATCGAGATTGCGAATGATGGAGTGCAGTACCGCTGCGCCGTCGTACCTCCCGTTCACCAGTGAATACTCAAGGACACTGCGAGGAAAGGAATAATACATTTCGACGTAACTCGTCTCCTTGTCGTACTGAAACGCAGCCATGTCGATACTGACCTGTATTTGTGATGGCTGTGCAGCCGCGAGCATGGGAAAACAGAGAGCACAGATAAGTAACAGACGCTTCGTCATGGTTCCATCCTATTTGTACGCGGAATTACTCCTGAGGGAGTCTTTCTAAACTAGTAATACGGCGTTAGAAAGCAACCCGTTTCGACGGACAGGGGAAAACGGCGAAGGGCCCCGAAACGGGGCCCTTCTGACAATGATGAACCTGCGGATTAGAAACCGAGGTTAACGGTAATCACGTGGTTACCGTCAAAAGTTTTCATGTGGCGATAGGCATAGTCGACACCGATCTGCAGATCGCCGGCATCGAGATTCACGCCTGCACCGAATGCGGCATCGTATTCGTAGGCACCCTCATCGAAGGCATTGTCAGGCTCATCGCCGGCCATGTTGTACGAGCCCCGGAGGAAGAAGAAGTTCCGGAATGAATACTCGACACCGACGCGATACTGATCCGTGATGAAGTTGTTGTTCTCGAAGGATCCCGCGAAGGTGAAATTGTGCAGCTCCGCCAGAGTGCGCGTGTAAGCAACACCGAGTTCGAGAGATGTCGGGAGGCTGAAACCTGCCGCTTCGATGCGCAGGAGCTGCGGGTCGCGCTTGCTGTCGAGCTCATCCACACGGCGGGTCAGACCTGCACCCTCGTACTGCACATTGCCACCGAGGTGACGGAGGGTCACGCCGATACCAAGACCGCGAACACCTGCGAGTCCCTGATACTGCACACCGATGTCGAAGGACGCGGTGGCAGCCGAAACACGATACATGTCTTCGCTGACGAGGTATGCCGAGACACCGGCACGAATGCGATCGGTAAGCGCGCGCGCATATGTTACACCCAGAGCGACGAACGTCGGCGACCAGGTCGCGCCCGTGCCGTCGGGGCTGGTTTCATCCGTCAGATCGATGTCGCCGAAAGAGAGCGATTTTACGGAGAAGGCCAGATGGCCGAAGCCTCCGAACTCCGCTCCGACTGCGGCATAATCCACGCCGATGTCACCGAAGGATGAGGTGTGTGAGAACAGGGCTTCGGCAGAATTCTTCGTTGCCGCGAGGCCTGCAGGATTGAAATAGATGGCATTGAGGCCAGAGATGCCCGCACTGTAGGAACTTCCGAGCGCGATACCCCGCGCACCGACGGGAACCAACAACTGGTCCGCTCCCGCAGTACCTGAGCGGTCACCACCTCCGGCGGTCGCGGTGGCGCTGATCAGAACGAGCGCCATCAACACAGCCAGGAAAGATGAAAGCGTAGTACGCATGATTAATCTCCTATATGATGTATCTGATTCACAACGATTGTTCATATGCATGTGTTGCTGCCCGCCGGGCTTAGATGCGGTCGAGGTACTGGGCCTCGCTCACGACACCAAGCTTCAGCACCTTTTCAGTGCCGAGATCGGGCATCTCGATATGAATAATGTAGACACCGCTCGCAACGGGGAGGCCGTTGTCGTTTTGGAGATCCCATGTGGCAAGCTGTGAACCGTCATCAACCTTTCTGAAGCTGGCGACCAGTGCTCCCGACACCGTGTAGATGCGGAAGTTGGCACGCGCTGGAAGGTGGTTGAAGGTCACAAAACGCTGATACTTGTTCAGCTCTTGCTCGTTGGATCCCAGGTATGGATTCGGGAAGACCTGGATTTCCTCCACGTCCTCCATGGCATTCTCCATGCTGAACGAGGGTTTCGGGGTTGTGAATGTAAATACATCGTCGCTGCTGAATGCGACATTGGGCACCCAAACCAGTTTGTCTCCATCCTGGAACGGGTACAGAGTTCCATCTGCATCTGCGGTCTGCTCAGGCCACCAGGCATAGAGAATTGGCATGTTGCCTGCGTTGGCGGTAAGAGTAAACTCGGGATCCACCCATTCAGCATTGGGCGTCTCACTGTACGGAACATCGAGAATGAATAGATACTCGCGATCACTCCATGCGATAGGATTCCAAATGTTATCCTGGGTTGGTCCGTCCTGCGCCTCGACAAAGGCGTAACTGAGCTGCACAGGATTGTCTTCGTCGGTCACATCCCAGATGGTCATGGGTGAAGGATGGTATCCGACACAGCCGTAGCTGGGGGTACCACCACGAACGAAAACGTATCCGTTGGACGTTACATTTCGGTCCCAGCGGATTTCCACAATCTTCTTGATATCGTATCCTGGGATCGAACTTCCGAAGAAGTCATATCCCGGCAGGAAGTAATGCTGGAAATCGTAATAGACCTGCGGACCACCTTCCCAGTACACGTCGAGGATCTCATTTCCGGTCTGGTAAACACCTGAGCCTAAAAGGCCGATCTGGAAGCCATCGAGCGTATAATAGCTCGTCGACAGTCCGCCGTATCCGGTCGCGTTGGCAATCAGGTCTATGCTTTGCGTCGTGTTGGCGAGATTCCATCCATAGGAGTCGAACTCCAGCATTTCGCCGCCGTAATCGACTTCGACCTTGCCCTGCGAAGTGAAGGTCACGGCATAGGAATCGCCGGTCAGAGCGGACGGATCGACGACTTTAACAAGGACCGAACCGGTGGAGAGTCCTTCAGTGTGCATCACCTGCAGGTTCTCACCCAACTCGGCACCTGCACGGTAGCCGGGATCCATGATCTGTGGACGTACCTCGAAGATACTCGGCGTCGACTCGAGCTGACGTGGCGTCGCCTCGTCGTCGGTATTATACGAGTACGCGGTCACGGCAAAGTAATACGGCTGGTTGTTGACCAGCGGACGGTCCGTGATAGCATCGCTCGTGATTTCAAGCAAACGCTCGATGCCGGAATCCGTACCGAACTGCACGGGCAGGACGACGACGGCGCCGGTCTTGTTGTCGATGACTTCGTCAAAAATGGTCGCGATGTTATCGATGACATCGAACGTTGCGATGCGCTTTGCATCATCGATGGTTGAACTCGACGAAGGGAACTGGTACACGTTGTATCCCTGGAACCCGTAGCCACGATCAATGTAGCTTTCCGTTGCTTTGACGCCGTTGGGATCACCCCACATGAGAATGATCTTGTTGTTCTGCAACGACGATGTCACGCGCGGCGCGGGCGGCGCCTTCGGCAGGTCGAAGTTGTTGTCGAACGCCAGCTGTGCGAAACGATCATAATACTTCAGGACCTGGAGGCTGGAGATACGGTCGGAACCGCGTCCCACGATGCGGGAAACGACAACTTCCTGCTTGTTGATCTTTCCATTGGCCAGATCAGTGTCCTTGTTCAGGGTGAACGGACCGGTCGTCATCAACATGCGGCGATCATCCGGTGCATTGACGATTCCGTCAATCCACCCGGTCTTGGTAATCGGATCACCGGCGAGGGTGACTTTGACCTCTTCATTCGTGGTCGGATCGATGAAGGGCTGTCCGTCGTACAACTTCGACTGCAGATAATTGTACATCTGGATGGCGCCTTCAGGAATACCGAGATCCGGATCCTGGTACACGGGGTCAGAATTGATATAGAACGCGAAGGACGACACCTGCAGATTCTTCCACCCGGCAAGTTTGCCAAAGTTGTAGATCGCCTCGTCGCCGGGCTCACCCGGCACGACCGGACCCTGGAAAAAGTCATAGCCCGCTGCGGGCGGCACACCGTAGACATCGTCCTTGGCGAGACCGTTGTAGCAGAAGCCCAGAGAAAGCGTGGTGTCGATACCGACAAGGTCATCAGCGGCGTCACCGAGATCGGGATCCGACCACAGTGCGAAGTAAGCGTCTTCGAGATCGGAAATACCGCGGTTGATCACGGTATACTTCGCGAACACCATGTTGCCGAGAGGACCGGTCTGATTGTACCCCCACACGAGAGTCTGCACTTCGACTCCGATCGGTGCCGTGCCGTACAGGTCGGTAGTGCGGGAGGGATCGAGGTCGTTCGAAACAAACCACAGGACCTCGTCGCCGATGAACCACGGGGAGTCTGCGTTTTCGTCGCCGCTCAACCAGGCGTCGAAATCGGGATTATAGCTGCCGTTGTTATCCCCATCGGTATAGGGGGCACCAATCGCGGCCGGCCATTCGAGAAAGTCCTTCTCGAGACGCGCCCGCTCTTCAGCCGTCATCTGACCATATGCGTCACGATCAACGAGACGTACTTTATAGATGCGGTGTGTCGGATCGTTCGCATCTGCCGGGGTACCATCACCTTTGATGTTACCCGCCTGCAGGCCCTGAACATAGGTTGATCCGCCGATGCGAATCTCACCCTCGACCTTGCCGCCCCAGATGAGTCCGTCCTGGAAGATGGCATACTTTGCACTTCCGGCCGGCCATTCCAGGCCCGAGCCGTCTGTGAGGGGATTATGTGATGTGGCTCCGTTATTCGAAATCCACATCAGAATGTTATTGATGGAAATGAAGTCATAAACGTCGTTAGATGCAGATTTCTGCAGTTTACCGCGGTCCTTGCCGCCCTCATGCTCCCCGGCCTGAATATCGGCCGCGAAACAGAGCAACATGAGCAGCAGGAACAACCTTCCAAACATTTTCATGCCCATTCTCCTTGTATTACTTCTACGATAATTCATCTGTTGACCAACGTCCGATGGTGATTAAAAATCGATTCTCAGACCGAGGCGCACCTGCCGCGGCGGGCCGTAGAGAGGTGCATTCATGACGTTCGTCTGATAGTAGTATTCACGATAGAGATCGGAATACACACTGCCATAGGCCTCATACGCCTGTACGAGCTGGTTACCTGTCGTCGTGCTCAGGTAGCCATCATCACTGGCGCTGCCGGACTGAATAAAGACATCGGTCACGTTCCTGGTGTCAAGCAGGTTGACCACCCAGACGTAGAAGTTGAAATCGAGAGAGGCGATAGTCACTGTTTTGTCAAGACGGGCATCGAGCTGGAAGTTCCACGGGGTGCGGGACTCGTTCAGCACTTCGACGGGCTGACGGCGGTTGTCATAACTGTTCTCATCAACGAGGGTGTAAGGATGACCACTGTTGAATGTGAACAGCATGTTGAGTCCGAGATTCTCGAATGGATGCATTCCGCCGATCTCAGGACCGTCATTGTTCGAGAATCGATAGTCGATGTTCAGCGCACCGCGATGCGTCTGGTCGAAATCGAGTGACGTCGTGTATTTCGGGAGATACGGGGTTTCCGTCGGGGAGAGCCAGAGCGCGCGGAAAGCGCTCGACGGGGCAGAGCCGGTTCCGCGGGCGTCGGCATACGTATAGTCGATCGAAGCCTGTATGCGCTCGGTGCGGCGCAGATCGATCTTCAGAGAGAGACCCGAGGTCGTGGCGAAGTCGCCGTTAATCCATGCAAAATATGCACGGTGCTGCGCACCTGAGGCGGCAGGGATCTGCTGCTGCTGAATCTGGTCGCGGATATCCTTGTAGAACGCTCCGATATCAAACGCGAGATTTTCGCCGATCTGCTGGCGGAAACCGAAGTCATACTGAATTGTGGTTTCCGGACGAAGGCCGTAACCCACCGGATTCTGAATCGCGTAGCCGCCACGAATATTGTTGGCGGAAATCGCGCTTCCCAGGTAGACATCGCGCAAACGAGACTGCTGCACGAACTTACCGTACTGTGCGTAGAACACCGTCTGGTCAGTCACAGGGAAGGAGAAACCGAGACGCGGACTGAACGTTGACGAAGCCTCGACATCCTTGAGGTTGTCGTCCTTCTGGCTGATGAGTCCTTCCTCATCAAACTTGATCTTATTCGGATCCACGAACTCCTTCGTGTCGGTATCGATGAAATCCCAGCGAAGACCGACATTGATGATCAGATCCTCCAGCTCAATTTTGTCAAGAGCGTAAACAGAAGCGAACACCGGTTTCTTCGGTCCGTTCGCACCGTCATCAACCGGGATACCCCACTCATTGTATCCGTAGTTGTTCGTACGAGAACTGACGGCGATCTGTCCATCCGTCGCGTCGGGATTGTTACGAACAAAGCTTCGAAGAGTAAATGGGGTGATATCAAACTGGCGTACGTCGTACTGCGACGCTTCACCACCGAGCTTGATTTCATGCGTGCGTCCGATCTGATGCACGAAGTTCAGCTTTGCGCTGATCGACGAGTAGCGATCCTTCTGATAGGCATACCCACGCGCTGGCGAACCATACACTTCGTACTGGTCGCCGAAGAGCTCGATGGGCAGGGGGCCGATGCCGTCGCCACGGAACTCATAGCCGAGCGGGGAGTTGGCGGCAGAGTCACCGTACGCGAAGAGATCATGCTGGTGATACGGATCCATCGCCAGGTTGAAGTTGCCGAAATAGTTCACGAAGATTTCGTAGAACGTGTTCTGGCTCAGAAGATGTGTCATCTTCAGGTTGGCGCTGTAATTTTCAGACTCCGTCTGCAGCGCGCGATGCTGATTGCCGTACGAAATGTTCTCGCCGGTGTTGTAGAACCACTGCTGTGCAGTCTGGTCGAAATAGGCCGTGCGACCGACCTGATATCCGCGCTGCACCGGACCGTCCACCGGTACCGGATTCGTTGTACCGACCGTGTAATCTCCGTCGCGAACCGTTGAGTACCCGTAGGTACCGCCGACCCGAATGTTGATCGGGTTGAGATCGATGGTCAGGTTACCGTTGAGAGCGTAGGCTTCCTGGGCATTATTATAGATCAGGCCGCCGGGGTAGGTGAAGTCCACCTTCTTCGCCGCCGATCCCAGTCGGGGATCGAAGATGCCGACCTTGGCTTGCTCCTCTGGAGCGAGCACGGCATGCGCAGCGGTGGACCGCAGAGCCATGTCGTACTTGTTTGCCAGGTCCATCGGATCACGGTACTGCGCCGGTGTGCGCTGGAAGGTGTTCTGTCCCGCAACGAAGAAACGGACAGGACCGACGAGCGGACCAGCGGCAGTCATGACGTACTGGCTCAGGCCGTAGTTATACGATCCGAGGAAATTCTCCTCACCCGGAGTCCCCCAGCTGTCGGTGTAGGCTTCAAGTCCGAACTGGTATTTACGGGATCCGGTGCGTGTGGTCGTGCTGATCAGACCACCGTTTGCTCCGCCGAATTCCGCGGAATAGCCACCCGCCTGGAAGTTCACCTCTGCGATGGCATTGTTGATGACGGTGAGGGAACGTCCGCCATACACAGGGTCGTTGACATTCACACCGTCAACGATGTACCCGGTCATGTCACCACGGCTTCCGCGCACGTGCAGATCGCCGTCCTGGCTGACGGTTCCCGCCTGGAGGGCCGCAATATTCTCGACACCGCGCACGGGAAGATTTTCAATCTCCTCCTGGGTAACGGTGCTCTTGCTGTTCGTCACGTTCTTGTCGACGAGCGGCTTTTCTGCGATGATCTCGACTTCTCCGACTTTGAAAGCCTCGCTGGGAAGCCGGAAATCTGTCGATGTTGTCTCGTTCGACTTGATCAGAATGTCACGGATGGTGATCTGCTGATATCCGATGTAGCTGCTGACGAGGGTGACCTTGCCAATGGGGACGTTCAAAATGACGTACTCACCATTGATGTTGGTGGCAGCACCGCGATCCGTGCCTTCAATCACGACGTTCGCACCAATAAGAGGCTCTCCTGTCTCGCGATCTGTAACTTTTCCGGCAATCTTGCCTGTTTGTGCCATTGCGGCTACCGGGAAAAGAATACAGAGGATAGCAATCAGGATCCATTTATGCATAATATCCTCCTTCAGAACTTGAGAAAACGTTATCTGTTCGTCATACCTCCAGGATTCGGATTCGCATCAGGACCGGTCCTTCCATTGTTCCACCAATCCTGCCCTGATGCATGATGCATAATCCTTATTTTGGTTCGTCCTGGAGTTTCACAACCTCAAGCGATCCGGAATCACCAAAGATGACAAAGGTGTAGCGGTAGCCTGGTGTCTCGAGTGCACTGCTGAACTTGGAATCGAGAAGCACGACCCCACCCGTGCGGGCAGCGTAGTAATTCTGGCTCTGAGGCATGGCGAGAACGCGATTGTACGCGGAAAGCGAACCTGCGTCAACCGGATTGAGCAGGACTTCGTAGTTCCCCTCGGATACTTCGTAGGAAATACCAAAGGCTTCGCCGCGACTGTTCAGGTTGAGCACCTTCACGTCACAGCTGTCCTGCAACATGCTGGTTTCGTCTGCATAAGTGAACCGTTCCTGCGTGCTCATCAGCTGGACATCCTCGGCGGCATTGTAAAACGCCATCGTGATCTGCGTAAGCGAACGCACGCTCACGAGCTGACGAAATACCGCGTTCGAAGTATCCTGGCCGGCGGGAACGAGGCGCAGGAACCTGTTTCCGGAGTTGACCGAAAGGTACTGGCTGTAGCCCTTGTACCCCACGTTGCTGGCAATCTTGTCTGCATCAGCGTAGATGTCCATGGCGCCCGCATTCGGGACGGCATGCACAAAGCGTACGTCCGACGTGATCTGGCCAAGCACAGGCGGGTTCGGTTCATCAATGCAGCCGGTCAGCGCGACACCGGCCGTAAGAAGCACGATGCCCAGCAACCCGGCTTTCCGTAGCAGCTTTTGTTGCATAGTTCCTCCTGTAAAGGTTAGGGTAAATAGTAGAATAGATGCACGAACTGTCTATGTCAATCATCGCTTCTGCAATGATAATAGAAAGCAACCGCCATCCCCGATGAAATGAAATCCACTGGTAGCTCCACGCAGCGTGTTCTCGAGGGTAAAACACCACGAATATTTGGTAGGTCGCATGTGTCAGTCAGTTGTGGAGAACATAGCACCACACCGGCTAAAATGCAACCAGTACGTCCATTGATAGCGCTTCCATTGTTAACGCCAATATTTGTGCTTCCTGAGGAGACCTCATGAATCCCTCAAGGACGATTTGCCAGCTTCAATATATGATATTTCCCTCTCAAATACCCAGCGGGGGACAGTGCGGAAGAAGAAAAAATGATCAGCACTTTTCCACCCTCCATACTTGACATTTTTCTGCACAGTACCTATTTTTGATATCCACATATTCCTCGGTAGCTCAATGGTAGAGCATGCGGCTGTTAACCGCAGGGTTGTAAGTTCGAGTCTTACCCGGGGAGCAAAAGCGCGGGTTGCACCCGCGTTTTTCATTTCCTCTCATATCGAAACGGTGCTCGTCACGTGCTGCTCCTTCATTCCGTCGAAGCCGGACCCGTCGCCACCATGGGCTATGTCCTCGCCGACGCACAACGCTCGTCTGCGATCCTCGTCGATGTCCCGCTGGAATCCTCCGCTCAACTGACCGCGCTCCTGCGTGACCACGACCTCCGCGTCACACAAATCGTGCTGACACACGGACACTTCGACCATGTCGGTGAAGTTGCCTCCCTGGCACGCCGCCTGCAGGTACCGGTGTCGATCGGCCGCGAGGATGCCCCGATGCTGGAGGATCCGGGGAGCATGTTCATGAGCATGCCTATCTCTATAGAAGGGATGACGCCGCAGCAGCTCCTCGACGACGGAGATGTCATCGAGTGCGGGGAACTGCGGCTCGAGGTTCTCCATGTACCCGGCCATACGACCGGACATGTCGCTCTGTACGAACGGCAACAGGGGATCCTGTTCTCGGGCGACGTACTCTTCCACAGCAGTATCGGTCGTACCGACCTGCCCGGCGGCGACTACGACACGCTCATGACGAGCATTACCCGGAAACTCCTCACGCTGCCGGATGAAACAGTGGTCTACCCCGGCCATGGCCCCTCGACCACCATCGCATATGAGCGCAGTCACAATCCATTCATCCTGGAGTACCTCGAGCATTTCTGAGTGCTTCCGCGCCGGTGCCACAGGCTTGCGGATTCATGCGCACCGTCGTATATTTCATCTTGCATTTTTTGCAACGAAAGCACCCGGAAACTCAGTGGCTTTCCGCGCAATTCCCGCGCCTGTAGCTCAATAGGATAGAGCGTTGGCCTCCGGAGCCAAAGGTTGAGGGTTCGACTCCCCCCAGGCGTACAATGAAATAACGAAGCTGTTGAGTAATCCGGAGAAAATCTGTGTTAACCGCCAAGAAAAAAATTTCCGTACGTGAAGCTGTCCCGCAGTCCACTTCCGCCGAACTGTTCTACAAGAGCAAGGAGTGGTTCCAGGCAAACACGAAAATCGTTTACGGTGCCGCACTCGGGATCGCGGCCCTGCTTATCATCGGCTACCTGTATACGTCCGGCAAAGCCGCCGACGACCTGGCCGCCAACCGCGAGCTGCGCAAGGTGCAAACCCTGTATCAGCAGCAGCAGTACCGCCTGGCCATCAGTGGTGATCCGAACCAGAACATCATGGGGCTCGAAGAAATCACCGAGAAGTACGGCGGCACGCCCACCGGCGATGTTGCCATGATCTATCTCGGAAATTCCTATCTCTACTCGGGTGAGCTCGACAAGGCAGCCGGTGTGTTCGACGATGTATCCCCCTCCACCGATATGCTGCAAGCCGCTGCCGTTGCGGGACAGGCCGCTGTCGCGGAAGCAAAGGGAGAATTCGCTGACGCTGCATCGCTTTTTGAAGAGGCCGCACGAATGTTCGAAAATGAACTGCTTTCGGGTGACCGTTATCTCTCCGCCGGACGCTGCTACGGCCTGGCGGGAGACCTTGACGCGGCAAAGGAAATGCTTCTCATCGCCAAGGAAAACAAAACGCAGCGCTTCCAGCAGGAAGCCGACCGACTCCTGGCTCAGTATAATCTGGATAGCGAATAAACGCGCAGTCCGCCTCCGATCTTGAAGCCTCCCCCTCCGGGAGGCTTTTTTTATTCCCGGGGGAGGAATACTTATCGCAGAGAGTTAACCTGTCCACTATTTGAGACAGCCACCCTCCTTCAATGGAACAATCACCGCTCAGCATCCTGCCTTTCTGCTCATTTCATCCTGAAATAGCCGTTTTCAATCTTGGCACCGCTTTTGCAGCACTGGAAACAAGCACACAGTCAAAGGAGCTGAGAAAATGAGAATCCTCTACGCACTACTACTACTACCCCTGTTCTTCCTTTCCGCATGCCACGACGACTGCGAAGAAATCATTCTGATCGACGATTTCGCTCCGCTGCCCCCGGTTGGCATCGTATCGGTGTCACTCGACAACGCCGTTGAACTTCAGTGGATCGAGAATCAGGAGCCGGACCTCGCCGGCTACAATATCTATGTCAGCGACCGCTATAACGGGAGCTATGATTTCATCGGTACCTCGCACACCGCCACCTTTCTCGACCGGGGTGCTGTCAATGGCCTGACGAACTATTACGCGGTCACGGCATTCGATTTCGACGGCAATGAAAGCGAACTGAGCCGGGATGTCGCGTACGACACTCCGAGACCTGAAGGACGCGGAGTGACGCTCACCGACCGTTTTGTCAATCCCAACAGAGCCGGATATGACTTTTCCGACTACAGCGTCACCCATTTCGATACGGATTTCACTGATTTCTTTTTCGAAATCGACGGAAACGGAATTCCCTACCTCGCGGTGTGGGACGATTCAGAAATCCAGGACATGGGCTACACCAGCAGTATCGACGAGATTTCCAGCGCGCCGGCGGCCGGGTGGAATCCCACAGGCGACGCACTGATCATTCGCGGACACACCTACGTGCTCCGCACCTTTGACAACCATTTTGCCAAGGTTCGGATCGTCGATATCGCGGGCAGTGCCGTCACATTTGACTGGGCCTACCAGGTCGCAAAAGGCAACCCGGAACTCGTCGTCGGCCATGGAAACTCCTTAAGCAAGCGCAGCCGTAAAGGCGCGCGGAGGCACTGACTCCGCATAACAACACAATCCACGACCACACGCATCTTTTCCACAGGAGGTCGATCATGAAACGCTTAATCCTTGTTCTCGTTGTCAGCCTGGCATTTCTGCCGCTGTTGAATACTCCGGCGTTCGGTCGCACCCTTCGTAATCCCGGTCCCGTCGTCAGCAGCGATCGCGGATTGAACATCGATCTCTGGACCGATCGGGCGCAGGATGAGATATATGATGTGGGCGACAGCCAGGAAATTTATTTCCGGTCGAATGATGATTGCTACGCTACCATATACCATATCGACACGGACGGCCATGTCGAAGTGCTGTTCCCGCGCTATCCCGACGACGGTTTCATCTTCGGCGGGATGACCTACCGCCTGCCGGACTACTATGATGCATGGGACCTGCGGGCTCGGGGCCCTGAAGGTATCGGCTACCTTCACGCCGTGGCTTCGCGCACCCCACGGGCTTTCCGCTACGCGGTACATCAGAATCACTACCACCTCGATGTCGACCCGATCATGGGAGATCCGTATCTCGCCATCAACACCATCAACGCGGGCCTGATCCCCCGCCGTCATCTCCACGCCGCGGCGACGGTTTCGTTCTTCGTCGGCAGACACTCGTGGTATCCCCGTTACATGTGCTATGACTGCCACGGCCGCAGTATGCGCTATCATCCGTATCGCGATGCCTGCCCGCGCTACAACGTACGGCTCACCAGGAACTACGACTACTGGTGGGGATATGACTACCATCCGGCGTTCGTGCATCTGTCCTTCGGCGGACCGTTCTGGCGCTTCGAATTGCGTACTGTTCCCGTGCACCGCCACAAACGCTATCGCTACCTCAACTACGCGTACGGCTACGGGAACTACCATCCCATTCGACCCCTTTCCCGTTCCCCGCGCGTCGTGAGATATAAGTCTCCGAAGGTAAAAACACGCCGGAGCTATGCACGCAACTACAAACCTGTCAGCTACAGAGATACCCGGATAAGAAGAACCGGGAATACCCGGACCCCTGTGCGTCCTCGTACCACCACGACGACGCGTACAACGCGCACGACAACACGTTCTGCTCGAGTACCGGGCACAGCCACGCGCGACAGGTCCACGACCGGCAGCGGCACCACGCGCTCATCCAGCGTCGGGTCCACGCGCAGCAGATCCACGAACGGCAGCGGCACCACGCGCTCATCCAGCGTCGGGTCCACGACAAGCAGCCGCAATCTCTCGGCCCCTGGCAGCCGGTCATCGAGTGTTTCGCGCAGCAGCGCCGCTCCGGCGGACGGGACCTCGCAACGGTCGGTCACCAACAGAAGAACAACCAGCACACGCTCAACGAGAACATCAACCGCACCCTCATCCAGCTCCAGGTCCGCTCGAAAGGCGGTGTCATCCGCATCCCGCACTACGCCGCGGAAGTCCACACGGTCCACACCCTCATCATCCTCCTCTCCCCGCGGCAGGACACTGTCTTCGGAACGCTCGAGCAGAGATGAACGGAGCACGAGGAATTCCCGGTCTTCCGGGAGTTCCTCGCGCGCCACGCGGTCATCTTCGCGCAGCAGTCGGAAGGACCGCTGAATGATCCGCAATGGTGGAATATCAGTGACACAGAAAGCACCCGGTTGCATTCCGGGTGCTTTCAAATTATGTTCATACACATGACAATCCGGAATGTACACATTGCCATCGGCGCGATGCTGATCCTGCTGAGCTTCAGCACCGTGCTGCTGCAGACCGAGGACGCCGGGGCCGCAGCCCCTTCCCCGAATCTCAGCGTGGATCAGTCCGAGCGCGAGGCACGAGAACTTCTGCTCAGTGCCAAGGATGCGCTGTCATCCGGTAACGTGCGCTTTCTCAAGCCGCGTCTCGGCGGCAAGGTGTACCTGAATCTCTTTACCGGGATCAACAGCTACTACAGCAGTGCCCAGGCGTTTCTCATTCTGGAATCATTTTTTTCCACCTATACACCGATCAGCTTCTCGTTCAGCAGCAGGAACTTCTCCATTCGTAACCCGTACGGCTTTGGCCCGCTGACCTACGAGCGCCGCGGACGCCGCGGCACGGCCGAACTGTTCATCAGCCTGGCGGTGATCGACGGGAAATGGGTAATCAATCAGATTACCATCGCATCCCGCTGAACGACTCCCGGAATGCCCCATGGATGAGCGCTTCACATGGATCAGGCGCGAGCAGCGGTGGATCTACGCCACCGGGATCCTCCTCATCATGCTTTCGCTCGTTTTCGCCGCACGCGCGTATTTCCTCGATCATGTCTCGGGGAACTGGGATACGCTGCGATCCGAGGTGAATCGGGGGCAATCCGACATCATTGAACTCCGGCTGAACAGTATCCGGACGGACTTGAACAGCCGGTTGGAGGACCTCCTCGCGCGAGAACCCGAGCGACTGTTTGCTTCGGAAGACCGTTCCCCGGAGCGAGCCCAGGCAGCACGCCGGCTGATCGAACATTTCCCCGCCGACGCTTATTCTTTCGAATTCCGTTCCACCGCCGGGCGGCTCGCCGCGTTTTGCGGTGAACCGATGACGGAAGCTGCACACGCTCTGGAACCGGAGGCGGGTCTGGCCATCATCGAGCGCACTCCGTACGTCTTCCTGACGCATACTGCCATTCTGCGGGACAGTTCCGGAGTCCTGGGTTCGCTCCGTGTCGGGACGCCCCTGACAACGACGGTCCCGATCAACCGGCGCTATCTCAATTCGGAAGGCTACCTGCATACGCTCGGGCAGAACCTGGATCTTGAACTGGAATTCTCCAGAGAACTCCCGCCCCCAGACGCCGAACAGGTCGTGCTTCCCGTTCTTTCACGAGAACACCCGCTCGGTTATGTCTCCTATCATGGAGCAGACCGCGAGAGTTATCTCGACCATATCGCCCGGCAGTTCAACCGTGTCGCGGTATTTCTTCTCTTCTGCACGTTTATCGTCATCTCTATCCCCCTGCTGCGGATCTATCTCCGCTTCAGGTCCGCCCTGCCGGCCTTCGTTGTCATCGTCCTGCACGTATGGGCCATACGATATATCCTGTACTTCAGTGGATTCGCGGAACTGATCTTCCCTGCAGCCATGATGGATCCTGCCTACTTCGCCTCGCCGTTCGGCTGGGGCATCACCAGTTCCACCGGCGAGTTGCTGCTGTCCGTCTGCGCTTTGCTCCTCTCCGCGGTGCTGCTCTACCGTCTCACCCTCGATCGTCGGGAGACGTTGCTCAAGGCTGCGTTCGCAGTTGCGGTGGCCGCCATCCTGTGCATACTGCTTCCCTTCATCCTGCGCGGCTACGCCGCCTCACTGAAAAGCTTTGTCTCGGACTCGACCTTCAACTTCGATGATGTCACCGGTCTGCTCGATCAACCGATGTATCTGGTCATGCTCATCGCGACCTACCTTTTTTCCCTGGCGCTCGGCTTTGGACTTCTCAGCTGCTACCTGATGGTGAAGTCCGCGTTGCGTTCGGTGTCGACCCCGGGCGGAAAAACCGGCATCCTGGCGGGCGGAACAGCAGCTGGTTTCCTGATCTTCGTCGCCACGACCTCCGACTACCTCCTGCCCTGGTGGGTGTACCTCGGTTTCGGCATAGTCTTCATCATCCCGCTGATCGTGCGCGTCCCGCCGATCCGTGGCAGGTCTGACTCCCTCATCGCCCCGTTCGCCGTGACGGTCGTCATTGGAGCGCTGCTGACCATTACCCTGTTCAGCCATTTTATGAATGGAAAACGCGCGAGCGAAATCCAGGCCATCGCGATCGACCTGTCACGACCGGTTGACGGGTGGTCTCAGGTGCTGATGGAGCAGACCCTGCAGTATATTTCGCGCGAGCGTGTCGGACGCATTCCGCCCCCGGCTGCTGCGGGCGCACCGGATTACGAGGCCGCATTCCGGATCTGGTCGGGTTCGCCCCTGAGCCGACTGCAAAACAATTCCGCCATTCTGCTTCTGGATTCGACGCATGCTCCCGTGTCTCGTTTCGCTGTAGGAAACAACCCCTTTCTTCTCTCGATGCATGCCCTGGCATCCACGATGGAGAGTACCGAGGGACTGGTGCAGAGCACGTACCGCTGGCAGGAGACCCGTGGCAGACGATACTACCGCGCATACACCGATATCTCAACGAGCGGCGTGGGCGCCACACTGGCTGTCGTCATCCTCGAGGCTCTCGATCCGATGCACATGACACGGCAGTCGGTGGATCTGCTGCGAAACATCCCTGCCAGCATCAGTCTCGTTCCGGAAGACAACTACATCATCAGCCGCTTCAGTGATGGGGTGATGCGGCAGACGACGGACCGGCGCCTCGAAAGGAGCCTGGAACTGCCCGAAGAAGTCCTTGAAACGGTCCAGCAGAAAAAACAGCCTCGTTGGAGCTCGATCAATGTCGATGGTGAAGCTCTGGACAGCTACTTCATCGCCGTGCCGGATACGGAGGACGAAATTCTCGCGATCACGCGCGGGCAATCGGTTCCTATTCTTTCCATCTACCGGGGATTACGTATCGCGCTGCTCTATGCCGCGTTGAGTCTGCTCCTGCTCGCACTGATCGCTCTCGTCACCAGGCGGTATCTGCTCATCTCCCGAATGACGTTCGCGCGCAAGCTGCAGCTTGCACTGCTGGGGGTCGCGGCCATTCCGCTGCTACTCGTCTGGATCACCGGCAGGGACTTCGTGGAGGAAAATGCACGGCGTGAAACCGAATCCCAGGTCGTCGAGGACCTCGACATTCTGCGTACCAATATTCTCGAGCGACTCCCGGACGACAGCGACGTGGCGAACATCCCGGAGATCATCACCGATCAGACCTGTCAGGAAATCCAGCTCCGCTCCGGAAAAGACCTCAATATCTACCACGGTCCAGAGCTGCGTGCGACGAGCAAGCCCGAACTGTATCATGTGGGGCTGCTCAACAACCGTCTCAACCCTCTCGCCCATATCAATATCGTGCAGCGTGGAAGAGATGTGTATTTCGCCTCCGAGCAGATCGGCGATTTCTCGTACTACGTAGGATACCTTGCCATCCGTGGTGAAAACGGGCAGCTGGCGGCCGTGATTTCCACACCCACACTCTTCCAGCGCGCGCAGGCGGAGGAAGGCTATCTCCGGGCTTCGGCAACGATATTTTTCTGGATCACGATCATCGGCATCCTTGTCATTCTTGCGAGCATCGCGCTTGCCAGGCAAATTTCACGACCGCTGAACGAACTGCTCCGCGCTACCGGCGATATCGCGGAAGGAAACCTGAACAGGAAGCTCGATGTGCGGGGATCGGCAGAAATCGTGGACCTGATGAATTCCTTCAACACGATGACAAGCCGGCTGCGTCAGAGTCAGGAAGAGCTTGCGGCTGCCGAGCGCGAGCTCGCGTGGAAGGAAATGGCGAAGCAGGTCGCACATGAGATCCGGAATCCCCTCACTCCGATGAAGCTCGCCGTGCAGCACCTGCAGCGCGCCTGGCGTGACGGCGCCGCTCAGCTCGGTGATATCATCGAGAAGGTCACGCGGACGCTGGCTGATCAGATCGAGAGCCTCTCACGGATCAGCGATGAGTTTTCGCGCTTTGGTCGCATGCCCCGGCGGACGATGAGCGAAGTGGATATCGCGGATACCCTCACGGAGACCGCCGCCCTGTTTCGCGGCCACGAGCATGTCTCGATTGCTCTGCAGATCGACTCTCAGCTCCCGCCCGTACAGGCCGATCGTGAAGAACTCGCCCGCGCATTTACCAACCTCCTGCGCAACGCGGTTCAGGCAATCCACGACGAAGGGGAAATCCGGCTCACCGCCGCTGAGATGGATGGCTGGATAGAGGTTCGGATCGCTGACAGCGGGACGGGAATCGCACCTGAGCTTCTCGACAGGATTTTCGAACCGAACTTTTCGACGAAAACCGAGGGCATGGGACTGGGACTCCCGATCGTAAAAAAAATCATCGACGATGCCGGCGGCGAAATCACGATAGACAGCACTCCTGGAGCGGGTACGACCGTCCGAATTTCCCTTCCGATCGCCTCAAGTGAATCCCTGAGCTAGCCCGGCATTTCCTTGCTTCTCAGCCCCGCCTTTTCTACTTTTTCATATTGTATTCTTTTCACGGAAAACCATGTCCTTTCTCGTAACGGCAAGAAAATACAGGCCTTCGACCTTCGATGAAGTCGTAGCGCAGGGACATGTCGTCGATACGCTGCTCAATTCCATCAAGCTTGAAAGGATCGCGCACGCATATCTCTTTACGGGCCCACGGGGCGTCGGCAAAACGACCACGGCACGCATTTTCGCCAAGGCGCTCAACTGTCCGAACGCCACAGGCGGCGAACCGTGCAATACCTGCGATACATGCCTCGAAATTTCAGAGGGACGCAGCATCGATGTCATCGAAATCGACGGTGCATCCAACAACGGTGTGGAGCAGGTTCGGACCATCAGGGAAGCTGTCCGCTATACGCCCAGCCGTGACAAGTATAAAATGTATATCATCGACGAAGTCCACATGCTGAGCAAGGGTGCGTTCAACGCCTTGCTGAAGACACTGGAAGAACCACCCGCGCACGCGATTTTCATTTTCGCGACAACGGAAGTCCAAAAGCTTCCGGCGACGGTGATTTCCCGCTGTCAGCGGTATGACTTTCGTCGCATTGCAACGGAGGATATCGTCGGTCAGCTCCGGCATATCTGTCAGACTGAGGGCATCACCGCGGCGGACGCGGCGCTGTTCGCCATCGCCCGCAAGGGAGACGGCTCCATGCGTGATGCGGAAAGCATTTTCGACCAGGTTGTCGCGTTCAGCGGCGAAAACCTCGAGTACGAGGATGTCCGCCAGGTGCTGCACATAGTTGACCAGGACACATTTTTTCATTTCACCGATCTGATCATCACGAAGAATACCAGTGAGGGGTTCGCTCTCGCAGAGAACGTCGTGATGAGCGGGTACGATATTCAGGATTTTCTGTCGGGGCTCGAAGAGCATTTTCGCAATCTGCTGGTGGCGCGGTCCACCGGAGAAACGCGATTGATCGAGGCCCCTGCTGACGTGTGCGCTCGCTATGCCGAGCTCGCACAGCAGTTCACCGAAGGAGATCTTCTGCGTCTGCTGAAGATCACCACGCAGGCAATGCAAGCCGTGAGATTCAGTCCCCAGCCTCGACTCAAATTCGAGGTTGCTCTGATCGACATGATCAAGATGGACAGCACCATCGAGATCAGCGCCCTGCTCTCCGGGATGGATTCCGGCGGCACCAAGCCGTCCTTCCGGAACTCCACCGCGACGCCATCAGCTCCGCGAAACACCCTTTCCGGGGCGTCTGCGCAGTCCGATACGGCTTCGCTATCCGGTCATGGCGACGCACAGCGCATTGCTCCAGCACCGCCTCCACCGCCAGCTGTCAAACCGGCAGCGGCTCCGGAGCCGAGCTCCGAAAGCACGAAAAAGACCGTGCTTTCGCAGGCCATGGACGCAACCGAACCGATTCAGCAGGCGGAAGAGCGCTTCCGTCAGGCACTGTCGGCGGCATCGCTGTCCGCAACTGCTCATTATGCTCCACCTCCCGGTGGCATTGCTGCGCCTTCCGAAACAGAATCACCCCCTCCGCCTATCGTACAAATGCTCATCGATGGACTCGACGCGGTACTGCTGCCAAAATGATGAACGGCACGCCGACACGCGAGACAATTCTCTCATCCCGAGGAATTGAAATCCATAATAACTCAAGAGATACCACGCATGTTTATCAGTAGTATGTCCGGTGTCGTCACCACGCTGACGCCGAATAACCAGACACGTTTTCAATGTACCGTCCAGCTCAGCATTCCGTTGGACGAACTCGCGGGGATCGGGCCAGGCCGCCTCATCGCAGCGGAAAACGTATACCACGCAGCTCGCGACAAACGATACACCATCCTGCAGATCATCGACCTGTTTCCCATGGAGACGGAGAAGAAGAGCGCGAAGAACGACACCCTCACGCTCAGCTGTTCGGCCACTCCCATCGGACAGGAACTGCGTTACAAAAATGCTCGAACCGGTCCGGAGGTCCTGCGGGCAGACACATTCCCGGCCTACGACGGAAAAGTGGAAGTGCTGGACGATGACCTCACCCGCGATGTGATTCATCATATCGCACCGGAAAGTCTCAGCGATGCCGACGGCAATCGCTTCGATATCGGCAGTTACCAGAGCAATCCCGAAGTGAAAGTCGGGCTCGACGCCACCGGACTCCTTCGCGGGAACGCAGCGGTAATCAGCGCACGTCCACGCGCCCGCACAACGATGCTGACCAACCTGATTCAGAGCCTTCTCGGGCACAGCAACACCCCGGCCCATGTCGTGTACTGCGATGTCAACAACTCCGGGACCCTCTCCCTCTCACCGCAGCTGAGCGAGTATTCCAACGCTGGTATTCTCTGTCTCAACGACAAGTTTCTGCCGTCGAGCGTTTTCCAGTCGATGAAGAATCCGAGCGACCGTTCGGCTCTCAAGCGGGCCGTGCTCGACTATCTCGATATGATGATACTTCCTTCCGTTCTGGAACCCAGACGCCATGACTTCAGCTATCCCATATCGACCTGGATGCGTGAAAACCGTATCGCGATCTTCCGCCCCAACGAACAGACTGTCGACCAGTTCATCAATGAGATCAGCGTCGATATTCTGGACGGTGTGGAAGACGACGCCGAAGAGTATATCTCCGAGCTGATGAACGGTATTGCGGAGACTTACCGCGGCGAGCGTTTCACCGAGAAGAACACCAAAGACATGCTCGACATGGTGGATGAATTCAGCCAGGAATCCAAAAGCCATGCTGCACGGCGCACGCTGTACGACCTCAAAGCGGAAATCCAGTCTGTCTTCGAAACATATTCGAAAGACATCCCGTCAACTTCGCGCCGGTCCATGCAGGATATGATCACGCGGCTCAACGACGACACACACTCCAGCCTCACCATCGTCCAGGGCCAGAAAACCACTGACATTCTGCGTTTCGTGGGCAGCCTCGCACAGACACTCATCGACGAGCGCCTGAAGCGCCTGAAGATCCGCGTACCTGTGCTGTTTATTTTCAACAACATCGACGACTATGTCGGGCGCAACGGCAATGGGGCTCGCGAACCCGGTTCCGACCGTTTCAACGATACCATACAGTTGTTGCTGACCAACGGCCGGCGACACGGCCTGGGCTTCTGTCTGACGCTTGAAAATGCGGGCGCCCTCGACCACCAGCTCGCCCGGCGTATTCAGAATTACTTCATCGGACCCATCCCCTTTATCGACGAGCCGGCCAGCATCGCCGACCTTCTCAACCTCTCGGAAGAACTCATCCATCCGGCCGTCCGCTACGAGGATGGTGAATTCATGTTCGCTTCTGTGGAATCCCCGTACCACCGACGCGTTCCTCTCCCCGTCCTGACCGAGAAGTATACCGTTCTCATGCATCGCTATCTCGATGACATGATCGTGGAACAGGAGAAGAAACGCCAGGAATATCTCGCACAGGAAGAGGAACGGCGCAAACGCCAGGAGAAGGAGCGCGAGGAACGCCGCAAACGCGAAGACAAGGAGCGCGAAGAGCGCCGCAAGCGCGAAGATGAAGAGGCAAAAGCCAAGAAGGAGCAGCAGGAAGTCGAGCGCGAGGAAAAGGAGAAAACTGAAGGGACAGAAGCGCAGGAGAAGACAGCGGAGGACTCCAAAACCTCAAAGACCGACAAGGATGACGCCCCCGAATCCGAAGAATCAAAGAGAGCCACGACTCGTTCTCGCAGAAAACGTGGACCAAAGCGCACTCGCGCAGCAGATGCTGCCGACGATTCGAAAACGAGCGTGAAGGAAAAGGAAGCCGCCCCGGCGGAAGACACCCCGGCCGAAAAGGCAGAGGAAGCTCCCCCTGTCGCGGATGCGGGCAAAGAGGACAAGGAGAAAACGGAAGCGCAGGAAAAGCAGTCCGATCGCGCGACCTCGCGCTCACGACGGAGCAAGCGCGGCAGGAAACCGAAGAAGGAAGAAACGTCCACGGCGAAGAAGACAGCGGAAGAGACAGCTCCCGCGGCCGAGACTGCAGCGGCAGCTTCGTCCGACAGTGCGCAGGAGAAGGGTTCCAAAGGGTTGACGATCGAGGAATTCGATCCGAATGCCGGAAAGCCCTCCGCGAGCGACACTCCCGCCGGCACAGGCGAAGAAAAGCAAACTGACGAAAAGGAAAAAAAGCCTGCTCGAAAGAGCACGCGACGCCGCAGCACACGCAGCAGGAAATCTCCATCCAGCAAAAAGGACAGTGAAGGGAAGTAACGGCATGCGACTTGTCTCATGGAACGTCAACGGCATTCGCGCCGCGGCGAAAAAGACATTTTTCGATTACCTGGAAGAAGAGTCACCTGATATTCTCTGCCTCCAGGAAACGAAGGCGCATGAGGAGCAGTTGGACGAAACGCTCATCACGCCGCCGGGATACTACACATACTGGCACGCCGGTGAGCGCAAGGGCTACAGCGGGGTTGCGACGTTCACGAAAACGCGACCGACTGCGGTCACACGTGGTACCGACATTATCCCCATGGATACCGAAGGACGCATCCTCCGCACCGAGTACGATGATTTTCTGCTGTATAACATTTATTTCCCCAACGGCGGACGCAGTGCAGAACGCCTGCAGTTCAAACTCGACTTCTACGACCAGATCCTCGCGCATTTCGAGGAGCAAAGGGCGAAAGGTGCTCCTCTCGTCATCTGTGGAGATGTCAACACAGCCCACCATGAGATCGATCTGAAAAATCCGAAGCAGAACGTAAAGAATTCCGGTTTCATGCCCATTGAGCGCGCCTGGCTCGACAAGGTTGTTGAACTCGGGTACATCGACACGTTCAGGCATTTTCACCCCGATGCTGTCGATCATTATTCGTGGTGGGATATGCGAACCCGTGCACGCGATCGGAATGCGGGCTGGCGTATCGACTATTTCATCGTGACGCCGGAGCTCATAGACAGCTGTGCCGACGCTTCCATCCAGATGGAGGTCACCGGCTCGGATCACGCCCCGGTGGTGCTGGATCTCAAATAGCGAATCAATGTCTTTCGATCATTTCTGATGAAACTAAACGAGGGCGGCCGTGGCCGCCCTCGCTGCGCTGTGCCGCACAGGTACCCGTGAAGCAACATCATTCATCGACGCGCGATACGCCGGGATGCCTCAGCAGTACGCGCGGTGGAGAGGGAACAACCTCCTCACGGGCACGGACACGCAGTATACCTGCCTCCTTGATTTTCGCAAAATACCCCTTCCCGGCACGTAGGACCCCGTCGACCGGGGGCTCATAGCCCAGGATCGGGTTGTACTCGTACATGGAAAGCAACATGCCGCCGGGCGCCTGCACGATTTCCGAAAGCGGACACGGACCGCTCGGCATGCCAAACAGGTTCCATCCGACCTCGTCGGAGGTATACGGCACAAGCATGTCTCTGATCAGGATTCCCTGCAGTACGACGCTGTCACGACGGCTGAACTTGATCCAATAGGCGCGCATGGCTTCAACCGTGCCGCGGATGACATACCCGCTGTCAGGATCCCAGCCATATGCAGGCGGAATAGCATCCGGGAAAAGCCGGATGAGTTCCTTTTCATCAGGGTTGAGAGGAATGGACACAAGGTTCCACCCCTCATGGTAACGGAAGAGCAGCTGCCCCCTGCGGGGTTCAAGCGTGAAATCTCCTCCCGGTTCATAATTGTTCAACGGCGTGTAGGTGCGTTCAGACGGCAGGCTGCTGTAATAAAAACTCGTCGGCGACACCGAGTAGTCGCCTGACGGCAGGTAATCCAGCAGGTATCGTCCGTCCATGTCCGTCACCGCTGTTACATCACGCTCGCCCGTGGCACTGACCGGAATGTCATCCATCGGATCTCCTGTCGCATCACGGATCGTACCGGAAATCCCATACACCTTCTGCGCGGTCACCGTCAGTGTCACCGGGAGGGTGGCGGGAGCGTTCTCTGCATTGCCGCCGATCTGTATGGCGGCATTGTACACGCCGACATCGAGGTCCGTTCGCGTCACCTGAACGAAGAAGGTATCCAGATCAGCGCTTCCCTGGTCGGGATTCACCGCAAGCCAGTCTGCTGTACTCGGTGTGGCTGTCCACGTCAGGCTGTTCCCTCCAATGTTGGCGAGAATGATAGCCCTCGGACTGGGCAGCGGCGCGTTGCGCGAAACGATAATGTTCAGCGCTTCGGGGATGTACTGCAGGATTGGGCGCGGCTGACGGATACGGATCTTCGTCGCCACATCCTGAAGGCCCGTCGGAGTTACAGTGCGAACCCGCACATGAGCGTCGGCGGTTTCCGGTCCGATCACACGCCATGTGAACGAACCGAG
>PKTF01000140.1 GCA_002869275.1 Ignavibacteria bacterium
ATTCCCGCCGAGTTCGGTGCCGAGCATCCGGCGTACTACGCCTGGGTAAACGGTGACTTCGCGACCACGACCGGTGCGTCGCTGCAGATCACCATGCGCAGTACCGAGCGTATCATGGTGCAGGGAAACTACACGTACAGTGACGCACGCGGTACGGGCTCGAGCCCGTCGTCGTCGTTCCGCGCCCTGTGGCTCTCACCGACGGAAACGCCGTTCCTGCCGAAGTATCCGATGACGCTGGCCTTCGACCAGACGCATCGCGGTTCGATCAACCTGGACTACCGCTTCGGCCGTGATGACGGTCCGATGCTGTTCGGCGTACCCATCCTCGAACGTTTCGGTGCGAACTTCCTGTTCACGTTCAATTCCGGCCGTCCGTACACACGCGTCAACGAATTCAGCTTCGGCGACCGTCGGACCCCGATCGAAGACATCAACGCCTCGCGCACACCGTGGGTGTTCAACCTCGATGCGCGTTTCGATAAGACGGTGAAGATCGGTCCGCTGGACTGGAACTTCTATATTCGCGTCACGAACCTGCTGAACCTGAAAAACGTCACGAGTGTCTACTCGACTTCCGGCAGTGCCGAGAGCAACAACTACCTCGCCACCGACCAGGGTCAGACGCAGCTTGCCGTCTACGAAAGCTATGGTGATGTTTTCCGCCAGTTGTACGAAGACTTCTACTATCAGCAGGTACTCATGAACGCTGGTCTGTATTCGGCTCCGCGCCGCGTATGGTTCGGTGTACGCGTCAATTTCTAACCCGTACCAACAGCCAGATTTCAAACGGATAAGAACGTTGGAGAACAAATACATGAAACGTCTAGTGCATTTTCTCATCCCTCTGCTGCTGCTGGCGCTGGTGACCACCGCGTATGCAGAAGAGCCCGATGGAGCCAAGAACGACGGTTCCCTCGCGAAGGTGTCGAAGAACGACCAGTGGGATTTCATTTCAGTCAATAATTGCCTCATGTGGCTCTCGAACAACGGTCGCATGGCGCACAACCCGCTGTCGGACGGTTCCGGATTCGAGTGGCCGCAGGGCAGCGCCAAATATGCCATCTTCACTGACGGCCTCGTCTGGGGTGGTCTCGTGGATGGCGAGGTCCGCACCGGCGGCGCCACGTACAACGCCGGTATGCAGGCTGGATACATCAAGGGCGACGGGCAGGCATCGGATCCGAACGATCCGGCCAACCGCATCTACAAGATCCGCAAGGTGGATGCCGTGGGGCTGACCGAACTCGAATTGGCGTATCAGAACCAGATGCGTATCGACTACGAGGAATGGCCGACCGAACTCGGCGCACCGTGGAACGACAACAACAACAATGGAATCTACGAGCCGGACTTTGAAGAGTTCCTGAGCGTAGGATATGACGAATGTCTTTCCGATACGCCCTTCCTGCCTGGTGACGAGACGCTGTGGTTCATTTCGAACGATCTCGACCCGCGTCGTGTCCGTGATCTCTACGGCTCGACCCCGATTGGTCTCGAAATGCACACGCTGGTCTGGGCATACAGCCAGACGGGTCCGCTCGCGAACATGGTGTTCACCAAATACATGGTGATTAACAAGGGCGTGAACGACCTGACGCAGGCATATTTCTCGAAGTGGTCGGATCCGGATCTCGGTGACGCCTTCGACGATTATGTCGGTATCGATACTTCGTTGAGCCTCGGTTACGTGTATAACGGACTTGCCAAGGATGAGGTTTATGGTGTTCCGCCCGCAGCGGGCTATGACTTCTTCCAGGGTCCGATCGTTGAAAGTGCGGGCGATTCCGCGGTGTACAATTTTGGTTACCGCGCCGGATATACAAACCTTCCGGTGTCCACATTCGCGTTTTATATCAACGGAAGTTCGGTGTATCGCGATCCCGCGTTGAAGAATTCGGTCGGGTCGACACACATGTACAATTACATGCTCGGCCTTCTGTGGAATGGACGTCAGTACGTGGATCCGACGACGGGTGACGAAGTCACGGTGTGTCTCGCCGGTGATCCCATCACGGGTGAGGGCTGGGTAGACGGTATCGTCAACAGCCCGGGCGACCGTCGTTTCCTTCTCACAGCCGGTCCGTTTACTCTCGCAGTCGGAGACACGCAGGAAGTCGTTGTGTCGTCCTTCGTGGCACAGGGTTCCGACCGCCTGAGCAGTCTGAAGGTCCTGAAGTTCTACGACAAGTTCGCGCAGCTGGCCTTCGACAACAATTTCGATCTTCCGAAAGCGCCTCCTGCACCGAAGGTAAACGCTTCGCTGCTGGACAAGCGCATCATTCTCAACTGGGGCAATCCCGCACAGGTCGGAAAGGTGGAAAACCATTTCGATCGCGGCTTCAAGTTCCAGGGATACAACGTTTACCAGTTCCCGACAAATAGTTCGACGCTTGAAGACGGTATTCGTCTTGCGACGTATGACGTCTCTGACGGCATCGCAGTGATCTTCGATGAGATCATCGATACGCAGACAGGCATCGTGCTCGAGATGCCCGCGCAGTTCGGTAACGATGCCGGAGTGCAGCGCATGTACGATGTCACAAGCGATGTCCTGACCGATCGTCCGCTGGTCAACAACCAGCCGTATTATTTCGCCGTCACGGCGTATGCGTACAACGAAGATCCTGAAGCGTCGCCGCGTCAGCTCGAATCGACGCCGACGATCCTGACACTTCGTCCGCAGACG
>PKTF01000228.1 GCA_002869275.1 Ignavibacteria bacterium
ATTCCCGCCGAGTTCGGTGCCGAGCATCCGGCGTACTACGCCTGGGTAAACGGTGACTTCGCGACCACGACCGGTGCGTCGCTGCAGATCACCATGCGCCGTACCGAGCGTATCATGGTGCAGGCGAATTACACGTACAGTGACGCACGCGGTACGGGCTCGAGCCCGTCGTCGTCGTTCCGCGCCCTGTGGCTGTCGCCGACGGAAACGCCGTTCCTGCCGAAATATCCGATGACGCTGGCCTTCGACCAGACGCATCGCGGTTCGGTGAACCTCGACTACCGCTTCGGCCGTGGTGACGGTCCGATGCTGTTCGGCGTACCCATCCTCGAACGTTTCGGCGCGAACCTGCTGTTCACCTTCAATTCCGGCACCCCGTACACACGCGTGAACGAATTCAGCTTCGGCGACCGTCGGACCCCGGTCGAAGACATCAACGCCTCGCGGACGCCGTGGGTGTTCAACCTCGATGCGCGTTTCGATAAAACAGTGACCATCGGTCCGCTGGACTGGAACTTCTATATTCGCGTCACGAACCTGCTGAACCTGAAAAACGTCACCGGCGTGTATGCCACTTCCGGCAGCGCAGAAAACAACAATTTCCTCGCAACGGATGAAGGACAGACCCGGCTGGCGAATTACGCGACATACGGAGACGTCTATCGTGAGCTGTACGAGGACTTCTACTACCAGCAAGTCCTGATGAACGCCGGACTGTATTCGGCTCCGCGCCGCTTATGGTTCGGAGTCCGCGTCAATTTCTGATCCGTACCAACAGGCAGAGTCACACAGAACAATCAATGGAGAGCAATGACATGAAACGCGTAAAGCAATTTCTCATTCTGCTTCTGCTGCTGGTGCCGGTGATTGACGCGCAGGCAGAAGAACCAGAGGGAGCAAAGGGGGAGGGAGCACTTTCAAAAACTGCAAAGAACGACCAGTGGGATTTCATTTCTGTCAATAATTGCCTCATGTGGCTCTCGAACAACGGCCGCATGGCGCACAACCCGCTGTCGGACGGTTCCGGATTCGAATGGCCACAGGGCAGCGCCAAGTACGTGGTGTTTACGGACGGACTCGTGTTCGGAGGGTTGGTCGAGGGTGAGCTGCGAACCGGCGGAGCCACGTATGTGGCGGGACTGCAGGCCGGGTATATCAAAGCAGATGGCGAGTCATCGGATCCGAACGATCCGGCCAACCGCATCTACAAGATCCGGAAAGTGGATGCCGCCGGATTGGCCGACCTCGACATCGCCTATCAGAACCAGATGCGTATCGACTATGACGAATGGCCGGTGGCTCTGGGTGCGCCATGGATGGATCGAAATGGTGATGGACGTTATGAGCCTGATTTCGATGAATTTCTGACTGTGGGATACGACAGTTGTCTTTCGGATACACCAATGCTCCCCGGCGACGAGACGCTGCGGTTCGTGTCGAACGATCTCGACCCGCGCCGTGTCCGTGATCTTTATGGTTCCGCACCGATAAGCATTGAAATGCATACGCTGGTGTGGGCGTACAGCCAGACCGGCCCGCTCGCGAACATGGTGTTCACCAAGTACACGGTGATCAACAAGGGTGTGAACGACCTGACGCAGGCATATTTCTCGAAGTGGTCTGATCCGGATATCGGTGAAGCGTTCGATGATTATGTCGGTATCGACACCTCGCTGAGTCTCGGATACGCATACAACGGGTTGGCCAGAGACGAGGTGTACGGTGTTCCGCCCGCGGCGGGCTATGACTTTTTCCAGGGTCCGATCGTTGAAAGTGCGGGCGATTCCGCGGTGTATAACTTCGGCTACCGTGCCGGGTACCGGAATCTTCCGGTGTCGACCTTTGCGTTCTACATCAACACGAGTTCTGTATACGATGATCCACGTCTGCACGATCCTCAAGGTTCGGTACATCTGTACAACTACATGCGAGGAAGACTTTGGAATGGGCGCCCGTACATCGATCCGACGACGGGCGACGAAGTCACGGTGTGTCTCGCCGGTGATCCCATCACGGGTGAGGGCTGGGTAGACGGTATCATCAGCAGTCCGGGTGACCGACGAATCCTGATGACTGCCGGGCCATTCACTCTTGCGGCGGGTGATACCCAGGAGGTTGTTGTATCGACAATCGTGGCGCTCGGTTCCGACCGCTTGAGCAGTCTGAAGGTCCTGAAGTTCTACGACAAGTTCGCGCAGCTGGCCTTCGACAACAATTTCGATCTTCCGAAAGCACCTCCTGCACCGAAGGTTAACGTATCGCTGCTCGATAAGCGTATCATTCTCAACTGGGGCAATCCCGCACAGGTAGGAAAGGTGGAGAGTCACAATGATCGGGGCTTCAAGTTCCAGGGATACAACGTCTACCAGTTCCCGACGAGCAGTTCAACGCTCGAGGACGGGATCAGGCTCGCGACATTCGACGTCTCTGACGGCGTGGCTGTAATTTTCGATGAAATTATCGATACGCAGACAGGCATCGTGCTCGATATGCCCGCGCAGTTCGGTACCGATGCCGGAGTGCAGCGCATGTACGATGTGACGATGGACATCTTGACCGATCGTCCGCTGGTCAACAACCAGCCATACTATTTCGCCGTCACGGCGTATGCGTACAACGAAGATCCTGAAGCGTCGCCGCGTCAGCTCGAATCGACGCCGACGATCCTGACACTTCGTCCGCAGACG
>PKTF01000422.1 GCA_002869275.1 Ignavibacteria bacterium
CGTCGTATTGAATGAAACCTGTATGCCACGAGCCAGGATGACGGGACTGATCTCGGTGGCCTCAAGAACAGCCGTCGCGGCGCGGTACAGTCCGGTGAGCTGTGCGACGATGCCGATCACGAGGGCGCATACGCCGAGATGGAGTACCGTGCGCGCCTGTACTGCTGTCGGCAGGGATGTTTTTTCGCCTCGAAATGCCTGCGCCACGCGCCAGACAAAGAGCACGGCAGCGATAATCGCGAGCAGCAGAATGGGGTACATGAATGGTCCGCCTGCGTGGATGAATGATTGCATGGGGTCCTCCTGTGTGTGTGCTATGATGAGAGGATTAGCGATACCTGTATTCGGAAGAAGTAGCATGCGCTGAACTCTTTCGCAGTGATATCTGTCTGCAACCTACGGTGTGGACCATGCCTTCAGGGGAGAAAGCGACGGACGACGGTTGGGTTACGCGAACGGAGCAGTACGCGCTGTCGAAGGTCCTCGTCTTCCCGTGCCGGTCGTATGTCGACGCGGTTGTGCCTTTCGTCGCAAAATCCGGCGCCGCAATTACGTGCTTCGTACTTTTCGGAGTATGGAAACAACGACCGTGGATATCACAGCGTCACGAAGCCTGAAGAGTCGTATCGTGCATATCGGACAGCACCTGCTGTTCTGGTTCGCCGCGATGGCCGCAATGCTGCTGCTGTATTCGCGCATGTACGACAATACGGCGGTGGCTGCGTTTCTGCTCGCGTACCTGTTTCCCGTGTACGCGGCATCCGTCTACGTCACGCTGTACATCACCATTCCCCGTGCGCTGCTCACGCGCCGCTACGCGAAGCTGTCCCTCTACGGTGCCTACACCGTGCTGGGTGTCGTGCTCCTGATCATCATGCTGTTCCTGCTGCTGCTCATCGGCAGGATTCCCTTTCCCGTCCCCGACGACTACGTGCTTCCGCGCACGGCGACGGACATCGTCGTGCTCAGCGCGGGCGTCTTCATCGTCACGATCGCGGCGGTGGCGCTCAAGCTGCTCCGGCATTGGTACGACGCGGAGCGCCGTAGCGAACGGCTGCAGCGTGAGCGCCTCGAGGCGGAACTCGCAATGCTGCGCGCGCAGGTGCACCCGCATTTTCTGTTCAACACGCTGAACAACCTGTATGCGCTTACGCTGAAGAAATCGGACCGCGCGCCCGACGTCGTGCTCAAGCTCTCGGAACTGCTCGATTACATGCTGTATGAGAGCCGGGCCGACACCGTTCCCGTGGAACGTGAAGCACGACTGATCGAAGAGTATCTCGAACTCGAGCGTCTGCGGTATGGCAGTGGCCAGCGCATCGAGTTCCGCAGCAGCGTCGAGCGCTCGAATCCCATAGCCCCGCTGCTCTTCCTGCCGCTGGTAGAAAACAGCTTCAAACACGGACTGAGCCAGGGCGGAAGCGACGCGTGGGTGCGCATCGAGCTGCACAGCACTGCAGCGGAGATCCGCTTCACCAGTGAGAACAGCCTGGCGGATGGTCGGTCCCGCATCTCGCGGGACAGCAATGGTATAGGACTGCGCAACGTACGCGAGCGACTGCAGCTGCTGTATCCCGGCAGGCATGAATTCACCGTCGAGGAGAGCGCCGGGCTGTTCCGTGTCTCTCTGCGCATTATCTTTCCGCTACCAACGCGGAGATCTTCCTGATGAAAACACGCTGCATGATCGTCGACGACGAACCGTTGGCCATCGAGGTCATCGCTGCACACGTCGGCCGTCTCGATACGCTGCAGCTCGAGGCCCGGTGTACTTCCGCAGAAGAGGCGCTTTCCGTTCTGCAGCAGCAGGACATCGACCTGCTGTTTCTCGACATCAAAATGCCGGGAATGAGCGGACTCGCCCTGCTGCGTTCGCTGCGGCATCCGCCGACTGTGATCATCACCACGGCACACCGGGATTACGCGCTGGAGGGATACGACCTTGACGTGCTCGACTACCTTCTGAAACCGATTTCCTTCGAACGATTCGTGCGCGCGGTGCAGAAGTATCATGCGTCGCGTCCGCGCTCGGCGTCCGTCGTGCAGAAACAAGAGGAAACAGGCGGAGAAGGACATATACTTCTTCGCGCCGACCGGAAGGTCCACAAGGTGCAGCTGGAGGATATCCTCTTCATCGAGAGCCTCAAGGACTACGTGCGCGTGCGCCTTGCGAACCGCAGCATCACGACGCGGATGACCATCGGAGCGCTCGAGGAAATGCTCCCTCCATCACGTTTCCTGCGCATCCATCGCAGCTGTATCGTGGCGGTGGACAAAATCGACGCTTTCACCTCGCACAGCGTGGAGATCGGCACACACGAACTCACGATCGGACGCTATTACCGTCACGCCGTGCTGCAGGCGCTGCAGGCCGATCCCGACACAGCATAGGAAGTCCCATGTCCATCGAACGCGCCGCTTCCCTCATCCGCAGGTCATCGTATCTTGTCGCCTTTACTGGTGCGGGGATTTCGGTGGAAAGCGGTATTCCCGCATTTCGCGGGGATGAGGGACTGTGGAACCGCTACGATCCGCGCACCCTGGAGATCGGGTACTTTCTTGCACATCCCCTCGAGTCCTGGAAGGTCATCCGCGAGATTTTCTATGACCATTTCGGGCGGGCAGAGCCGAACGACGCTCATCGCGCGCTGGCCGTGCTCGAACGCGAGGGAC
>PKTF01000280.1 GCA_002869275.1 Ignavibacteria bacterium
CAAAATGGACCGCGCGTGGGAGGAGATCAATGCGGGCGCAGACATCAAGGTTCCCGTCTTCTTCAAGTACGTCATCAAGTACGTGACGCCTCTCTATCTTTTGATCATCATGGGTGTGTGGTTCTACCAGGATGCCTGGGACATTCTCATGCTCAACAAGACGCCGACCGGTGGACCGGTGAACGACGCTGACGTCCCGTATATCTGGGGCGCACGCGCGCTCATGGTCGGACTCTTCGTACTACTTTCTCTCCTCGTCCATTTCGCATGGAAAAGGAAGAAGAAAATTAAGGAAGCGGGATAGTGTTCGGCGGGCTATTCGATCACGGATTGCAGTAAGGTCAGGGGTACGCCGGTGCTGTCGATGCGCACTTGCGCCCCGATCGGCAGGACAAGCTTGTTGGGAATATGGCCGAAAGGATAGTCGGCCAGGATGGGGACGTTCAGAGGAAGGAGATATTCGCGCAGCACTTCATCGAGGTCACGGTTCGGTGTGTCTTCAGGGATTGCGGTGAACCGACCGAGGACCACGCCGGCGACACTGCCGAGGATTCCAGCGTATTTCAGCTGCAAAAGCATGCGGTCTATCTTGTAGACGTTCTCACCGACGTCTTCGAGGAACAGGATGCTCCCCTTGAAGTCCGGGAGATATGCGCTCCCGATCAAGGAACACAGCACCGCAAGGTTCCCGCCGATCAATCTGCCTTCGGCGCGACCGGGGTGCATGATCGTTTCATTTCCGCTCGCCAGAATGCGTGCCGGCCGTCGATGTGTCAGGATTTCCCAGAACATCTTCTCGGTAGCGGCGTCGAGATCGTCGGCGAACTCGGCGGCAAGCATGGGTCCGGCAAAGGTGATCAGACCGGTGCGCGCCAGCAGTGCCAGCGAGAGAGCCGTGATGTCGCTGAATCCGATTACGATTTTGGGATTTCGGGCGATCATGTCGAAGTCCAGCTGATCGAGAAGCCGGGCCGAACCATATCCTCCACGTGTGGCGATGATCGCCCCGACACGAGGGTCTTCGAACATATCATGAATATCACGTACGCGCCAGTAATCCGGTCCGGCGAGATATCCGTCCTTGGCCCCGACACTCCATCCCACGCGCACGTAGTACCCTTTCTCCATGAAATAGGAAAGCCCTCGCATGATGCGGGCATCATCCTTTACTGGACTCGATGGGGAGATCAGGCCGATGAGATCACCCGACCGCAGCCTGGGTGGTATGGTGTATTCCGTCACTCCTTGACGAGGTCGAGTGAGACAAGAATGCGTTTCAGCGTTTGGCGGTTCGCTTCCTGCATGGCAACCAGCGGTAAACGTACGCGCTCATTCATCAATCCCATCATGGCCATGGCTGTTTTTACAGGGATGGGAGAAGATTCCATGAAGTTACCTTCCTGGAGATCCAGCAGACGGTAGTGCAGTTCGCGCGCGGAGTCGAAGTCGCCTTCCATCGCCATATGAACGAGCGTCGCGAACTCCTGCGGCATCTCATTGGAGATCACGGAAATGACTCCATCCATACCGATTGCGAGTTGTGCGAGTACGAGATTGTCATCTCCCGAAAGCACGGAGAAGCCCTCCGGTTTTCCGCGCACAATACGAAATATCTGGCTGAGATCGCCGCTCGCTTCCTTGGTTGCGACAACGTTGTCGAGCTCTGCGATCCGCAGCTGCGTGTCAGCACTGATATTGCCCGCAGTCCTCCCCGGGACGTTGTACATCACAATGCTGGTGTCCACTTCTTCCGCGACCGTGCGGAAGTGCTGGAAATACCCTTCCTGGGTGGGCTTGTTGTAGTACGGACCGACGATGAGCACACCATCGACTCCGCAGGACACCGCCTTGTTGGCAGTCTCGATGGTCTTCTGTGTTGAATTGGAACCGGCCCCAGCGATGACGGGGACTCTCCCCTCCGCTGCGGAAACGACGCTTGTGAGCACGGTCACATACTCTTCATCACTCAGCGTGACTGCTTCCCCGGTTGTTCCGCAAGGGATCAGAAAGTCGACACCGTTCGCGATCTGTCGCGCAGCGAGTGTACCGATCCGTTCCACATCGAGACTCCCGTCGGCCTGGAATGGCGTGACAAGTGCGGTGCCAAGCCCCTTAAGCGGCTGTGATATCATTGATCATGTCCTCCAGAGTAAAGATTCCGACTTCACCGACGATCCATTTCGCTGCAGTTACCGCACCTTCGGCAAAGCCTCGACGGCTTTTCGCTACATGCTTGATTTCTATTCCGTCCCCTTCGCTGTCCACGCGCAGGCAGTGCTCACCGAACACGCTTCCGACACGTGAGGCAGAGATCATTAATGTTTCCGGCTCGATCTCCGCATCCTCATTCGTGTAGGCGGTACGTCGCTTCGTGGGATGCGCAGCGCGCACTTTGCGCGCGAGCATATGCGCGGTACCGCTGGGAATGTCCTTCTTTCCACGGTGATGCGTCTCATGCAGCGCAAGGTCATATTCGGGAAATTTCCCGAGCAGCCTGGCGGCATACTCAAGTATCTCGGAAAACAGATACACACCGAGGGAGAAGTTATTGGCATGCAGAAACGCCGTACGATGTTCACGAACGGCCGTGCGAATCTGGCTAACGTTCTGCTCCCAGCCTGTGGTGCCACTGATTACCGGGGTACTGGATTCCAATGCCCGCA
>PKTF01000278.1 GCA_002869275.1 Ignavibacteria bacterium
AACACGAAAACCGCGATGACCTTCCGCGATTGCCTCGTGGCTTCTGCAAGTCCGCGGTTATCGAGGAGACGCAAATCTCTGCGAAAAATAAAGAGGGAGGTGTCGAAACGGTTTTGCATGCCGGGGGCCAGTATTGTGAATCAGATCTTCCTGCCGCAGCAGCCGGAAGCGGGCAGAAATGTGCGGCTGTCAATGCAACAGTAGATGACGGCTGAAGAGTTTCCGCAATGCCGGACGTTTTGTCGCAGAAGACCGGGAGCGGAAGCTTACATAATCCTAACATGGACCGAATAATTCTCACATTCTTGATCTGTAGATTTCAGATCGCATTGAATGCAAGGAAGCAATGAAAAACATTAACATCAGCGTCGAACATCTGAACGTCTTCTACGGGAAGAACCAGGCCCTGCATGATATCACGCTCGACATTCCAGCGAAGAAGGTCACGGCGCTGATCGGCCCTTCGGGCTGTGGGAAATCGACGCTGCTCCGGACATTTAACCGGATGAACGACATGATCAAGGGCGCACGGATCGAAGGAGCCGTCCGCGTCGACGATGAAAATATCTATGACCGCGCGATGGACGTGGTTCAGCTTCGCAGGCGCATCGGGATGGTATTCCAGAAGTCGAATCCTTTCCCCAAATCCATTTATGATAATGTCGCTTACGGACCGCGTATCAATGGCCTTGGCAGCAGGCAGGAGCTTGACGGGATCGTGGAGCAGAGCCTCCAGAGAGCCGCACTGTGGGATGAAGTGAAAGACCGACTGAAGCACTCGGCTCTCGACCTGTCCGGCGGACAGCAGCAGCGACTGTGTATCGCGCGCTCGCTCGCTGTCAATCCCGAGATCCTTCTGATGGACGAACCGGCGAGTGCACTCGATCCGATCGCCACAGCAAAGATCGAGGATCTGATCCATGAGCTGAAGGAAGCGTACACGATTCTCATCGTGACGCACAATCTCCAGCAGGCCGCGCGCGTGAGCGATTATACTGCGTTCTTTTACCTCGGGAAATTGATCGAATACGATAAAACGCGTAAGATCTTCACACAACCCGAACAGACGCAGACCGAGGAATATGTAACCGGTAAATTCGGATGATCTTCATAAAGGCATTAGGATGACAGAACATATACTTAAACGCTTTGACGACCAGCTCGAGAAGCTGGAAAAACGCATAGGGAAGATGGCAGACCTTGTGCAGCAGCAGGTTTCCGAGGCGATGCATGCGCTGCAGACCAGTGATACCTCGCTTGCACAGACAGTGATCGAGATGGACGACAAGGTCGACCTCTATGATACCAAGATCGAAAAGCTGTGCATGCGCCTGCTCGCACTCCAGCAGCCCGTCGCGGCTGATCTGCGGATGGTGCTGTCTTCTCTTTCGGTGAACCGCAACCTGGAGCGTATGGGCGATGCCGCCGTCAATATCGCCGAGAGAGTGGCGATGATCGCGCCGCATGCCGAGCTGATTCAGAAAACGCAGGTTGTGAAAATGGGTGAAGTGGCCGCGGACATGATTCGTGATGCGATGAAAGCCTTCGTGAATGTCGACGTCGGTCTTGCGCGCAGCGTCGCGGTGCGAGACAGCGTTGTTGATGAATTCGACCAGCAGAATTTCGACCGCCTGACCGCGAGGATGAAAAAGAGTCCTGATCTGGCTGAAGCTGCGAGCCATCTCCTCCTCGTCTCGCGCAATATCGAGAGGCTTGCCGACGAAGCCACGAATATCGCCGAAGAAACGGTGTTCATCGCGGACGCGAAGTTTGTCAAGCATCAGGGATGGGGGCAAAAAATCGCTGAAGATGATCAGGAACGCAGCGAATGATCAAATCACGGGGGGAGGAGTGGAAACTTATCAAAACGGAATACTGCACTAACACGTTAGTAATAATTGTTCGATAGATTTATTCTGTGCGTGATTCAGCTCATTTCACGCCTTCGAACACAACTATAAGGAACACGACCATGAACCATGTGCGACTTACTGTACTGGTATTTCTCTTCACCGCTCTCCTCGCCTCGACTCTCAGCGCTCAGGAGAAAGATGACAACGCGGCCGTCGGCGCCGTCGGACCGCTGAAATTCAGTGGCCTGATGTTTGGCGACGTCTATTATTACATGGACGCGATGGATGAAGACAACGAAGACATGAACGGCTTGCAGTTTCGCCGCATTTACATCACGACCGACTATACAATCAACGAGACCTTCTCGACTCGCTTCAGGCTGGAAGCCAACGATGGCGTACTCAACTCGAGTGGAAAATTTGGCGTACTCGTCAAGGATGCCTACTTGAAGTGGAAGAACCTGTTCTCCGGTTCCGATCTTATCCTTGGTATTTCGCCGACACCTTCCATCTCGGCAGCGGATGCGGCATGGGGCTACCGTGCACTCGAAAAGACCCTCCTGGACAAGAACAAGATCGTCTCTTCACGTGATGTCGGTATCGACCTTAAAGGCAAAGTCGGTGACGGCAGCCTGGTAAAGTACTGGTTGAAGCTGGGTAACAACTCGGGTAATTCTCCTGAAGGCAACAAGTTCAAGCGCGTCTACGGTATGGTGCAGCTGAACCCGGCCTCGAACCTCAACATTTATCTGTCTGCTGATTACGCGGGTATGCCCGAGGTGTCGGATTCCGTGACGTCGACCATGAAGGGTAATGGCGCCCTGGTCGCCAGCGGTGTGCTGCACTACAAATCCGGCAGCGACTTTTCTGTCGGCGCCGAAGGGTTTTATAAAAGCCATGCGAACAATTTCTATGCTGGAGCGGGAGAGAGCCTCAGCGATCAGTCGGGATTCGGACTGTCGGTCTTCACATGGATCCGTCTGATGGACGGCGTCAAGCTGGTCGGACGTTATGACACGTATGATCCGAACATGGACAGCGGTGTCGAGAACGATGTGCGATCGTTGATCCTTGCCGCTGTGGACTTCACGGCTGCCAACAATGTCAATATCATGCCGGGCATCGAAGTGCTGGGCCGTGAAGGTGCTGATAACAGCGACGTTATCCCGCGTGTGACCTTCTTCTGGAAATTCTAAGACAATCTTCGTGAGCGGTGATGCTCACACACACCAAGCACAATTGGAGATACGAATAATGAAACGCAAACTCATCATCGCCATGGTCCTGCTCGGGAGTCTGTTTTCGATGCATGCTGAGGCGCAGGTGAAGCTCAACGGCGCGGGTGCAACCTTCCCGTACATCATCTACTCGAAATGGTTCGACCTTTACCACAAGAAGACCGGAATTGAATTCAACTATCAGGCCATCGGCAGCGGTGGCGGCGTCAAACAGGTCACCGAAGGCACAGTAGATTTTGGTGCGAGCGACGCATTCCTCAGCAACAAACAGTTGAAGGCGATCAAGCAGAAACGCGGAACGGCGGTGCTGCACATTCCGACCGTCATGGGCGCCGTGGTGGTTTCGTATAACCTTCCCTCCGTCGGCATGGGGCTGAAACTCACGCCGGATGTGCTTGCTGACATCTTTCTCGGAAAGATCAAGATGTGGAACGATAAGCGCATCAAGAAGATCAACAAGGGCAAGAAGCTGCCGAAGCGGCCCATCCTCGTCGTCCATCGCTCCGACGGCAGCGGCACGACACATATCTTCACCGACTACCTCAGCAAGGTGAGCAAGTCGTGGAAGAAGAAAGTCGGTGTCGGAAAAGCCGTCGACTGGCCCATCGGCCTCGGTGGTAAAGGCAACGACGGAGTAGCCGGCCTCGTCAAACAGACGGAAGGTTCCATCGGTTACGTGGAACTCGCCTACGCCGTGCAGAACAAGCTTTCCTATGCTTCGCTGAAGAACAGGGCGGGCAAGTACGTCAAACCGACCTTCGACGCCGTGTCGGCTGCGGCCGCGGGCTTCATGAAGGACATGCCGTCTGACCTGCGCGTTTCGATCGTGAATGCAGGTGGAGCCAAATCCTATCCCATTGCCGGAATGACCTGGCTGCTCGTATACCAGAACATGAAAGACAAGAAGAAGGCGAAGGCGCTGAAGGATTTCATTCTCTGGGCACTGGATGAAGGCGAGTC
>PKTF01000147.1 GCA_002869275.1 Ignavibacteria bacterium
CCCTGCGAAAGGACGCCCGAACGTGGCGCGGTGTCGCCGTTGCTCATGCGGACGGCTCCTGATTGCCTGCCGAAAGCTGTCCCGCGGGTGTGGCTGCCGCTGCGGCAACTCCCTGCGACGACCCGGAATCCGCCCCGGTCCCGAGTCCGACGGAAAGCTCATGTTTCCAGGCATCGAACAGCCCGAACACCACGGCGAGCGTCGCCCCGGCTTCACGGCTCAGAAACGTGTTGTTGGTATACGAGATGACGAAGATCACTCCGATGAGCGCGATGCCGCAGCCGATGATGCTGCGCCACCGGAAGCGGATGTGTTCCTCGATGCCTTCCAGCGTTTTCAGCCGCTGGTTGATCCGCAGTCCCAGCCGGATGTAGGCGCCGTACGCGCCGACGAACAGCAGCAAGCCCAGGATGCCGATATGGTTCAGCAGCCAGGGGTAACCGTTGTGCGTCCACGTTGTCTTGATGGTCTGCCACGTGGCGATTTTGAAAAAGACGATTTCCGTGGAGAGCCCTTTGCCGAGCACCCAGTTGCCGCCGATGTCTTCGAGCACGGCCATGCTTTCGACGTCGCGGTTGCGCACCGAGATATCCTGGCTGTAACTGCCGATGGATTCGAAGCGTGAGGACAGCGATCGCCACATGACGTCGATGGGAATGACGTCCTGCAGCACGATCGGATACAGCGACACCACCACGAAGGCCGCGATGCTGAGATAGCTGAGGCTGCGTTTCCAGAAGCGGCCGCGCACCACGAAGGCGATCATGGGAATGGCGAAAAAGGCTCCCAGCCACAGCGTGCGGAAAAACGAGAGGATGACCGCGCCCGTGCCGGCGACGAACACGCCCACCCAGAACAGCCAGCTGGTAACCCGCCACGACGAAACCATCATGGCCGCTCCCACGATCATGGTCACGAGGATGAAATAGAAACTCTCGGTGGCCCGGCGCGCGCCCACCTGCCAGAAGTACACGGCCTCCATCACTTTCTGCTGGTACATCCAGATGTTTTTCAGCGACAGCAAAAGGATGACGGCGATGAGCGTGCCGGCGATGAGTTTTTTCTTGAGGCGCGTATCCGCCTCGTGCGCGATGGGGATGAACAGCAGGGTGGTAGCGTGGACGGTGAGTTCGCGAATGATCATGATCGGATCGGCACCGTAGCCGAGCGAAAGCGGAATCATCGCGATCATCTGCAGCGTGAGCGCGGATATCAGGATGCCCCCGAGACTCCACCGCAGAGGTTCGCGCGTGATGACGAGCCGATGGAAAAACCACCACAGCAAGCCGCCGTACATCAGCGCCGCGTGGGCGCCTTCGAGCACGGTGAATTCCTCGGTCAGCTCCCACATCACGGGCAGGAAACCCGCGAGCGAGAGTACAAGCCAGGTCATCGGACTCCGCAGCACGATCATGATGCCGAGCACGCCGAAGACCGCGATCATGGCGAACAACTCGAGTTTCATCAGGAACGCGACGGCGAGGATGCCCCCGCTTACAAGGAGAAAACCGACGGCCTCTTTCGGAGAAAGGGGCGTGTCGGTTTCAAATGCCGTGTCGGCGGACAGGATGTGCTGCAGGACGCGGCTCATTCCTTCTCACGTTTGAACGAAAGGCTGCGACGCACGCCTGCCCATTCGTCGGGGTAGCGCGCGGAGTAGTAACGGAAACGTTCGCGGATCAGCACGAACGCGATGGCAAGAGCAAGCACACTCATTCCGGCCGCCAGCACGATGATCGAGCGGCGGGGACGGTCCTTCTTCTCGGCGGGCTGTGCCACGTCGAGGGGAACGAGCACATGCATCGTGCGCTTCTCGTCGATCAGCGCCTGCTGATACATCGGGAGCAGGATGGCCTGCAGCTTGCTCAGGATCTCGATGTCGCGGTAGAGACGCAGATAGTTGATGCCCTCGGCGGGCAGGTCCTTCACCGACGAACCGAGCATGCCGCTCAGTTCATTGTCGCCGAGCCCGGGGATCTGATTTTCCATCTGGTCGATGACCATGCGCAGGCTGCGCAGTTCCGCGTCGTCGGAGCGGACGCTCTGCTCGAGAATGCCCAGGCGCGCTTTCATCGCGAGGACCTGTGCGTAGAGTTCGCCTGCGGCGGAAATCGAAGCCTTGGTCTGTTCTTCCAGCGCGATGATTTTCGTGCGTTTCTGGAAAGCGGCCATGCGTTCCTCGAGGCGGTACAGGCTGTCGCGCGCGCCGAGATACTGCAGTTCCATGAACTCGCGGTTGCCGCGCGCTTCGGCGCTGTTCATCTCCGTACTGATCTCATTGAGGTACTGGAAATAGGTGTTGGCCATATCCGCCGCCACCTGCGGATCGGTATCCCAGGTACTGATCGTCACCCGGCCGTCTTCTTCCAGGTCGAAGCGGCTGTTGTCCTCGAGTTCGCCGAGGGCTTTTTCCGTCGACCCGTCTTCGATCTCATAGCGCTTCATCAGGTCGAAGGTCTCGATCATGCGTTCGCCCATGCGGCGGCTTTCGAGAATGGAGACGTAGCTGTATCCCTCGCTGTCGCCGCCTCCGCCGATCCCGAAGGTCTTCAGGGTGGAAGATAGTCCGCCCGTCACCTGCTCCAGCAGACCCGACGAACCCGCCGGTGGGAGAAAGGACGAAGTGGAGCGGTACCAGTTCGGCTGC
>PKTF01000284.1 GCA_002869275.1 Ignavibacteria bacterium
AGCGTGTTCGAACCCTATGCCATTCCGGCCGTGGTCTTTACCGATCCCGAAATCGCCTGGGCGGGACTCACGGAAACCGAGGCCCGCGAGCAGAAACGCAAAGTGGAAGTCGCACGCTTCCCCTGGGCCGCATCCGGTCGTGCCACGACACTCGACCGCTCAGATGGCGTCACGAAAATCATTGTCGATCCCGAGACCGAGCGCATACTCGGAGTGGGGATTGCGGGTCCGGGAGCCGGTGAACTCATCGCCGAGGGCGTGCTCGCCATCGAGATGGCTGCCCGCGTCAGGGACGTTGCCGCGTCCATACACCCGCATCCGACGCTGTCCGAGACCGTGATGGAAGCCGCGGATGTGTACTTCGGGCACAGCGCGCATATGTACCGGCCGAAGAAGTAGAACTTAAAGCATCGTTACACGGTTTCCGCCTTCGTTCGCCTGCGGCGAACTATGGCGCGGCAAGCCCGCCGTGTAACGGGCCGCCTCGCTCCAACGCTCCCCTGTCCGCCACAGTCGAGTTTTGCATCATGTGGAATGCGTACATGGACTCGCGGACGACGGCGGATGCGTTGGAGCGCAATGGATGAACGCTCCAGCGTTCATTCCCATCATACTGAATCCCTGTATTACTTCACCACACGAAACGTCCGCACTGTCGCCCGGTTGCCTGATGACAGCCGGAGGAGGTACACACCCGATGGATATCCGGCGGTGCTGATTCCGACCGCATGCGTTCCAGCTTCGAAGGCGGCATCGGCGAGCGTGGCCAGGAGACGGCCGGAAAGGCTGTAAACATCTACGCGCACGGGCATCGCGCGTTCGAGCAAGAGTTCCACCGTCCCGTGATGTCGCATTGGATCGGGATAGTAGCCGAGGATGCGGAACCCGGGCGGATCAGCGGGAGTCCGCGCGTCCCGCACGGAGAGTACCGTATCCGGTGGCTGACAGCACTCATGCCGGATGAAGGAGGGGTTCAAAGGATTGCTTCCGGTGATGCTTCCCTCTACCATCAATCCCATCGCAACGCCGGTGATATTATACACCTCGAAAGTCAGGCAGTGATTGCTTCCGCCGCTCACGGGAAAGCGATGCGTCACCCCCGTGCCTTCCCGGAAGTTCGCCGTCGAATGCTCGTTCGTCTCCGACAGTTTCATGCCGTCGAGCCACGCGATCGCCTTGTTGTCCACCCAGAACCGCATGTCGAGGAGGACGGTGTCGGAGCGGCACACACAGAAGCAGTACCGGAAGACATACGGTTGGTCGGGATTGTTGGCGGTCCACGCAGCCTGCGGATTCGCTGAAATCCACTCTGCAGCGGAGCTGCTGTCGAACGGGTACCATCCCACATTGTTATCGATCACGCAGGGTGCACGGGGGACGGTTGAATCGCTCGAACTGTCCGGAACCGCGATCAGCACCCAGTGAGGATCGAATCCGCCCGGAGACGCATTCAAACCCGTTCGAATGTCGAGCGTGTCGGTGCGGCAGAGCGGATCATCGCAGGGGTCGAATACCTGTTCACATGTCCATGGTATGGTATCGCGACAGTACACCTCGTCCTTTCCGATCCATTCGATTTCGACAAGCGCTTCGACAGGCTGAGGTCCGTCGAAGCACAGGCTGAAATGAGATGAATCGGTACAGACCGGGATGACGCCGTCCACCCGATACACGAGCGCCTCTGTTGCGGGAGTGGACACATCGGCCGTCCATCCGTCGCGGGTTTCAAACGCACCAAACACGTTTCCGCCCGAGATAATGCGCAGGCGTATCGCGACCCAGTACTCGGACATGGAGTTGCGCAACCGCACATTCACGCAGCAGTTCTGCTCCGGATCCTCCTCGAAAAACGTTCCGATTGAATCGCAGGGTGTAGAGACAATCCCGTCCTGCGCCGCCAGGGGCGGCATGGACAGGAACAGCAATGCCATCAGCGCGCCGGCGGCAGCGCCTGTCCTTCTTCTTTCTCGCGGTGAGCTTCCGATCATCGTCCCACGACTCCACGATATGTGTTTGTACAGATGGTATGAACTGGAAGAGAAACTCCTCAACGAAAGGAAAGTTACAATATCGGCGCGGCAGGCACTCCATACGAGGGGCATTGCGGCGGCTCCCCCGTTGCCTCTTGACCCAGAGCCGTAAAATCTGTTACTTGACAGCCTCTACTCCAATCCCCAATGACAACAACAGACCGGAGAATACAATGGCGAAAATCACTGGAATCGGTGGCGTATTTCTGAAGTGCAAGGGCGACAGCAAGGCGCTGGCGGATTGGTATCAGAAGCACCTGGGACTGCAGCTGGAAGAATGGGGCGGAGCGATTCTCAAGTGGCCGGAAGATCCGTCCGAGGACGGGGGCATGACCGTGTGGAGCCTGGCGGCCGCCGACAGCGAGTGGTTCAGTCCGAGCACCTCGTCCTTCATGATCAACTACCGTGTGGACAACCTCGCCGAGATGCTTGATCAGCTGCGCGCAGGCGGTGTGGAAATCGTGGGCGGACCCGAGTCCCACGAAAACGGCAAATTCGCCTGGATCATGGATCCCGACGGCAACAAGGTCGAGCTGTGGCAGCCCATGCCCTGGGACGAGAAGAACAAGGAAGATTGAACAACGGTTTTGGCAAACACCGTCATCCCGAGTACCAT
>PKTF01000416.1 GCA_002869275.1 Ignavibacteria bacterium
ATTGCTCCGGGTATCGTGGTGGGCATGCTGCAGCGGGACGAATTGCTCCCGCTCAATCATCGCAACGCACTGAAGGTACGGTACAAAGAGGGCGCGCTGCTCCCGCACTCGGAAACTCGGAGGTAGGTGATGCAACGATTTACCATTGATGTCCGGAAGTGGTACGCCATGGAATGCCTGCTATCAGCCGAGGGCGGACTCGAACGCCATTATTCACCGATCCGTATCGAAGAGCTGGTGCCACAGAAAACGGGGCAGGGAGAGTTCGAGCTGGCGTTTTACCACGCCGGCTATCCCGCCGGGGTGCGGGATAAACGATACCGTTTACGCACGCTTAATCGTTCGACCTGCTACCTCGTCGCTCAGCGTCTTGATGACCCGGCGCCGCATATGACCATCATCTTCCACGACCTTTCGCGGGAATGGCTGAAGGAGCATTTCTGCATTAACGTGGAGGAGGATGAAACAATCGACGACATCTTGGAGCGTATTGCGCAGTCACCGTGGTGAGTTGGGTCTGTGCCCGAGTTCAATGCCGCGCTGAACCAAACAGCTCCTTGCTTTCGGTGTTAAAATATATTATCTTGCATACTCTATTTGCAAGATATACAAGTGAGCGACATGGCAGGAAAACAGGAAGCGAACCCGTTTCTAGGGAGACGTATCTTCCTACTTAGAAGCGAACTCGGATTGACTCAATCTGAACTGGCGGATAAGCTCGGTTTCGGCAGTCGTCAATCTCTGCAGCAGCTTGAGGCGGATGAGCGAAAACTTTCCGTCGAGGAAATGCTGCAGCTGATGGAACTCAGCGGGAAATCATTCGAATATTTCACTGACCCGTTTCTCTGGGATGGTGACGGACAGTTTTCCTTTCGATCATCGGACGCTGATGCTGAACAACTCAACACCTTCGAGCAGAAGGCCGGAGGTTGGATTATGCTCTGGCGCTGGCTGCGCGTGGTGAATGAGTGTCCAGTTCGAATGCTGCCCGGATTCGACCTGGGTATTCGCAGCTCCTATGAAGAGGTGCAGGCGGCAGCGGAGCAGCTGGTTCAATGGCTGCAGCTCGGCAAGACGCCGGCCGCAACACTCGGTGCGGTACTCGAACGTGAGCTTGGTATCCCCGTACTGTACGCCGATATCCCGCAGGGAATTTCCGGAGCTACCTGCCACTCCCTGCGTGGAAATGTCATTTTCGTAAACAGGCATGATGTCCAGGGGCGTCGCAACTTCGATCTCGCTCATGAGTTATTTCATGTTCTCACATGGAAGGAAATGCCACCCGAACGTCTGGACAGGGATGATCCCGAAGACAAATCAGCTCAGCGGCGCGAAACTCTGGCGAACATCTTTGCCAGTACACTACTGATGCCTGAGACTGAGGTGCGCGCCATGTGGAGCATGCATTTCGGGAGGGGAAGAGACATTCCGATCGAGTTGGATTTCCTGCATACAGGCGCTGATTATTTCCTGGTCTCGGAAGAGGCGTTTGTCTGGCGTCTTGTTTCCCTCGAGTACATTTCCAAAGAGAATGCGCTGCAATTGATTGGGAGAATCCAGGCTGCCGGTTCAGCTGTGGAGCAGTCGGCAGCAGTGCCGGCCCTGTTTTCCCGTTTTTTCCTCGAGCAGCTTGCTGTTGCGCTGGTGGCAGGGAAGCTCTCCGTCCGCCGTGCAGCGAAACAGCTTACACTCAGTGTTGACGAATTGGAAGAAGCCTACCACACGCATGATCTGACCGTCCCGTTTGACATGTAGTGGCTATGAGTAAACCGAGAAGACTCGTCCTCGTCGACACCATGATCATTTTCGAAGCCCATCGTACGGGGTGCTGGGCCCGGCTCGCAGGGATCTACGAATTGCGTACGGTGGAGAAAGTACAGGAAGAAGCTCTCGCAGGGAGAAAAACACGAACAGACTACATCGCTGTGAATCCCGCGGAGTTCGGCAGTCGAATTGCCGTAGAAAAGGTGAGCGAGCGAATGTTAATCGAGGCGTACAAAGCCTGCGAAGACCTCGGCCTGCTCGACGATGGCGAAAAGCACCTCCTCGCATATATCCATTCACTCGATCCCGATGAACGACCTCTGCTTCTCACCACTGCAGATAAAGCCGCTATCAAGGTAGCATGCCAACTTGGTCTCAAGGACAACCTGATATCGCTGGGGGAGCTTGTCGAGCGAGGCACGCTTGACCGGGACCTGAAGACGCAGTATTCCAAAGAGTTCCTGCATTCGGAACGAACGAAGTTTTCTCTGGGGATATAGACGGCTTTCGATTTCCCTCAAGACGGATATCTCGTCTTGGCGTAGTCATCTGCCAGCCGGTACCACTTGAAGTCGCAGTACCAGTGCGGCGATGACCTTGATGATAGCTTATCTGCCAGCAGGATCGCGGTCTCGATATCAACCTTCTGTCGCTTCTCTGACGATAGTACGATAGGTTGTCTCTATCTTCGTGACATCCCTGGATTCAAGAAACGCGAACTCTTTCTCCCGCGCCCGCTTCGAGAGCGTGCCCTCGCCCTGACGGAGAAAGCCAATGAGCAGCGTCGCGGTGTTGTCCGGCATCTCGAATCGCTCCTCCAGCCAGGCCATCATGGCGTCGTGCTTCTGCAGCTCATCAATCTCGGCGGGAAGCGTG
>PKTF01000012.1 GCA_002869275.1 Ignavibacteria bacterium
CCGGAATGCAGGACGTCCTGCGTTTTGGGATTCGTTGTATCCGGGAAGGATGGATCCACCTCGATCATGTCGAGTCCGGGCAGTTGATGCCATAAAAGTTGCACAGATGGTGCATGCAGATCCCGAGTGCCGGTGTTACGCAATACAGCGGTGATGACGAAGGAGTCTGGCACATAGCGTTTACGGGGCTTGTCGAATACCAGTTTCTCTACACTTGTTCTGCAGGATGCCATGATCTCGTATTCGACTTCGATTACCTCCGAAGGCACACTCGCGATCGGCAGGATGTCTTCATGCGCCATCGGATTGCCGCCACCATCGAATGCATCCACCCGGATCTGTACCCAACGCCGGGTGCTGCGTTTGGTGACATCGATGAACCATTCATACGTTTTTTCCTCTCCCTTGTCGAGCGTCAGCACCGGATCGAAGTCCGTCGGATACTGCGAAACAAGATTTAGACTCAGCCCATCACTCGTCGGGAAATACAACACGATGCGCCGAATCATCCCGACCTGTGGTGAGATGTTTTTCAATGTGAGGCGCACTGGAAACGGATTTGGTTCTACATCGGAGCTGTCACTGCGAAGAGCGAGGGAATCAGGAATGTCTATCATGCCTGAGAAAAGAGGGTGCAAGCCGGGGATACGCACCGAATCCCGTACCTCGTTTCTGTCAAGCGGCACACCGCTGAAGTTCTTCCCTGTTACCGAGAAATGGAATACCGGCTCGGCTTCTTGGCGCAACCGCGGCACCCAGCGCACCGTCCATGTCAGTTCGGGAATGGGATCTCCGATCTGCCACTTGTTCAGCGGCGCCGGGTAGATATTCATTGTCGTTCTCTGACCCGGTGGATCAAACTCGACATTCGGCGGAAGTTCGATGGATCCGGTGACATTGTACGCCGGGGTATTACCATTGTTAACGCAGGTCAGGCGTACAGTGAAGGGATTGGGAGAATAGGAATCCAGTGAATCAACGAAAACAAGCTCTTCCGGTACATAGCAACGTGGAGCAAGAATCGGTGACTCGAGCGGCGGTATGATCACCACGGCCTCCAACAGCGCTGAATCTGCATTCGCCGTCGTTACCCACACCTGGATTACATACTGCTTTTCCTCGGTCACCGGCGGATGCTTCACCATCCACTGCGCAGTACTCGATTGCTGCGAAAACAGCCGGGGATGCTTGAGAGTTTTTGTGAAATAGCCCGGTACACCCTCCTCCGCAAGCATCAGATCAGGTGGAAATACAATTGTCGCGAAGACCGAATCGGTCCGGGTACCACCTTCATTCGATACAGTCACGGTTACAGGAAACGGCATCGGATAATACCTGACATTGGCATTGTCTGCATATATCGTCGGCACCTCCAGTGTGCAGCTGAGTATTGGTTGTGGTGTTCCCTGAGCCGCGACGTATCCGGATCCAATGCAGGCAAAGAACAGCACGCTCACGAGGAGAACGCTGTACGATCTGACTGTACCACATATTATTCCGTGAAACCTGCCATGCACCATACAACACCTGAGAGTTACTGCGCTTTGTGAAAGAACACGTGAAAGCTGTGCGGGTTACACACCTGGAAGCATGCACGGACATTATCAAATCCGCCATGGTACCTGGATTCAGGAAGCTGGATCTTGATCGCAGTCGTGCCGACAATCCCGGTCCCGGTGCCGCACAGTAACCTGCGTTCATAGGGGTGAGCTGGGGGTGCTCCGGAGTGATATATTAGATTTTCGTTAGCGGGTTGAATCTATTGATTTCGATCGGAGGACTGAATATGTTTGCTCGTTACGATGACCGCAACGCGCGAATCACCCTCCACATTACGGTCACCGCTCAAGATTTCATCACAGTAGCGGCGGCATACACCATGGGCCACACGGTTCAGCCGAGTGTTGCGAAAGAATCGCAGTTCGCATTCTACCTCCTGATGTCGATGCTTGGAACATCCTTCCTTGCCATCTTCGTCTGGTTGGTACTTTCGTACTTCGAATAGTTTCGCTCCTCGACATCCTGCGACGACCTCGCAGCACGACGACGCCCCTCGTTATACGAGGGGCGTTTCTGTTACAGCCGCAACTGCGAATCCGGGACGCAAACCAGTCCCAAGGATGCCGGTACATCAGGCTCCGGCTGACAAGCCCGTCGCTCTCAACTTGCATTATGGACCTCATTAGCGTATGTTTGTGGATCATGAAGTGACAATCCCTCATACAATCGTTGCCCCCACCGCGCCTGTGCGGTGACGTCACGCCGTCTGCGCACATCGTTCCATGTCTGTGCTGCGGAGACGCGTCGACGCTTCCCCCAAGTTCCCTTAAAACGAATATGAGAGATTGTCATGTATACAATTCTGCACGATTTCACCCAACGCCCTGCCCCCTTCTCCCGCTACACTGCCGGCGAACTGTGGACACGTCCGCATCTTGCGCAGCAGATGCTGGAATATCATCTGAATCAGGAGACTGAACTCGCATCACGTCCGCGCGCGCTAATCGAGAAGATTGGTGACTGGATCGATGCACAGCTGTCATTCAACGGCAAATCCGTCTGTGACCTCGGTTGCGGTCCGGGATTATACGCTGAAGATTTCGCGCGGCG
>PKTF01000204.1 GCA_002869275.1 Ignavibacteria bacterium
ATACCTGGTCAACGGCAAGTTCACACAGCCACGCAAGGTGAAGAATCCATCGCTCAAGCGGCTGACCGAAGAGCAGATGACTCCGTTCACCCGCGAATTGCAGCGCATCGATAGCGTGTGGCAGAACACGCCGCAGCGTATTGGCAGCGTTCCGCGCAATGTCATCGCCGGAGTGAAAAGTCCCGCAGCTCGTGTGGACACTACAGCGCATCAGGGAGCGTGAAGCAGTAACCTCGCCCTCTTTCTCTCGTATAGACACGTAGGCACTGTATCATAGACAAGGACGCACAATGAAGCGCGTTTCCATTCTCCTCCTGCTTTTCATCGCCGTACCACTCGCCGCGCAGGTCACCCCGGGCGACAACCTGGAAGTGACAGGCATTCCCACGATTCCGGGCGAACTCGTGCAGCGTACCGGACAGTATCAGAACGTCCGCTCCGCGGGATTCTCGGACTGGCTGCCCGACGGCAGCGGCATGTACATCTCCACACGCTTCGGCAACACCGCGCAGATCCACCACGTGGCAGCGCCGGGTGCCGCACGGCGTCAGCTGACCTTCTTCGAGGAACCTGTGTACGGCGCCTCGGCCGATCCGCGTCCGGGCAAGCACGGTTTCTGCTTCACGCGCGACGTGGGCGGCGGCGAATTCTACCAGATCTATTATTTCGACACGCAGACCGGTGCGGCCACGCTTCTTACCGACGGCGAAAGCCGCAACTCGGGTGCGTACTGGGCGCATGAAAGCGGCGTGTTCGCCTACTCCAGCAACCGCCGTAACGGCAAGGACACCGACGTCTGGATCATGGATCCGGATGCACCGGATGCCACGTGGAATCTCACCGAAAAGTCCGGCGCGTGGTACCCCGTGGCCTGGGCGCCGACGGACGACCGTCTCGTGGTCGTGCAGTACATATCGGCCAATGTCACGCATCCCTATATCGCCGATCTGAAAACACGCGAACTCACTCCGCTGTTCGATGAAAGCAAAAAGGTATCATACGGCAGCTCGGAATGGGCTCCGGATGGAAAGCTGATTTACTATACCTCGGACGAGGACGACGAGTTCAAGCAGCTCTACACCTACAACGTTGAAACCGGAAAAAAGACCAACCTCACACCCGAGCTGCGCTGGGACATCGCCGGCGTATCAATTTCAGACGACGGGCAATATCTCGCCTACACGATGAACGAAGACGGCATCAGTACGCTGCATTTATTCACCATGCCGGATATGACGCCGGTGATTTTCGATCCGATTCCCGTCGGACTCATCGGCGGACTGAGTTTCAGTCCGGACAACAAGTCCCTCGCTCTCAGCATCAACGCGGCCAGCTCGCCGACCGACGTGCATGTGCTCTCGCTTGTCACCGGTTCGCTTACGCGCTGGACCACCAGTGAGGTAGGCGGACTCAACACCGACGAATTCTCTTCGCCGCAGCTCATCCACTACCCGACCTTTGACGAAGTGGACGGCAAGGCGCGTGAAATCCCGGCTTTCGTGTATCTCCCGAAGAACACAAGCGACAAGGCTCCCGTGATTATCAGCATTCACGGTGGTCCGGAAGGACAGTCGCGGCCGTATTTCAGTTCGACCACGCAGTACTGGGTCAACGAACTCGGCTGCGCCGTCATCATGCCCAACGTGCGCGGATCCACCGGCTATGGCAAAACCTACCTCGCGCTGGACAACGGCTTCAACCGCGAGCATTCGGTGCAGGACATCGGCGCGCTGCTCGACTGGATTGCCACGCAGCCGCATCTCGATAAGGACCGCGTCGCGGTGTTCGGCGGTTCTTATGGCGGATACATGGTCCTCGCCTCGATGACGCATTATCCCGAGCGCATCAAGTGCGGTGTGGACGTCGTGGGCATTTCGAACTTCGTGACCTTCCTGAAAAACACGAAGGCATATCGCCGCGACCTGCGACGGGTGGAATACGGCGACGAGCGCGACGAGGCAATGCGCGAGCATCTCGAAAAGATCTCGCCGTCAAACAACGCCGGGAAAATCCGCAGCGCGCTGTTCGTGGCTCAGGGTGAAAACGATCCGCGTGTACCCGCGAGCGAGGCCCGGCAGATCGTCGAGGCGGTGAAAGGCAACGGCATCCCGGTATGGACGATGTTCGCCAAGGACGAAGGCCACGGTTTCCGCAAGAAGAACAACCGCGACTACTTCATGTGGGCGACGATCCTCTTCTTCCAGGAATATCTTTTGAAATGAGGTAAGTACGTCGAGTAGAGTCCGTCACGCGCTAAGCGCGTGACGGACTCTACTCGACATTACTGCGGGAAATTAACAAAGCCCACACCCCAGATACTGGAGCGTGGGCTTCTTTCACCATCACGGGAAATACTAAATCTTTTTCGTGCGAATCCTGACGCGCTTCCCATTTTCGTCGTCGTCGATTTCCACATCTACATCTTCATGCAGCTCTTCGAGATGCTCGCGCAGTTCGTCCTGCAGGTCATCGAGCTCCAGTTCCTTGCCATTGAGCATGATGGGCATCTCCTTCATACCGTCATGCAGCTCATCCATGTCGATATCAATGTCGATGTCCATATCCTCTAAATCCTCCAATCCTTCGAAATCATCACCTCGAT
>PKTF01000058.1 GCA_002869275.1 Ignavibacteria bacterium
CGCACATTGTCGAAGGTGTAGTCTTCCGCGATGAGGGCACGCCATCCATCGGTGCCGAATGTAATTGCTGCCATGTCACAAACCCAGAATGATGAAAGGAATATCTCAGGGAAAATACGGAAAAATCAGAGAGCGGAGGAAATCCGCGGCCAGGCCTCCGCCACCGCCTTCGCCAGTAAACCTTCGGCGTTTGCCATGGCTTCAGTTGGAAGCATGTCCTCGGGAGAAATCACGATGATGTTTGCCAAACCCGTCTGCTCCCACCCCGCATCCACGGAGCCCGCAATCCCAATAACGGGAATCCCTTGTTCGCGCGCAGCTGCGATCACACCCGACACAGTTTTCCCATCTCGCGTCTGTGCGTCGATGCGTCCCTCACCCGTAATAACCACATCGGCCGATGCGAGCGCGTCCTCGAATCCCGTTGCTTCCCGCACGAAGGCGGCGCCCTCTCTGATGTCGGCATTGCAGACGGAGGCGAGAGCGAAAGCGAGTCCGCCCGCCGCCCCCATGCCCGGAGTATCGGGCGAGACATCACGCACATCCCGGCGCAGAATGTCTGCGACATGCGTTACGGCATCGTCGAAGGCCGGAATCATGTCGGAAGCGACGCCTTTCTGCGGACCATATACAGTCGTGGCACCCTGCGGACCGATCAGTGGATTCCTCACATCCGCCAGTACAGAAACTATCCCTGCGAATGCATCCACATCCATCTCGACTCGCTTGAGGGACTGCATTTTTTCCAGCATGCTTTTGGGCGCGGATTCCCCAGGTACCTTTCTGCTTTCAAACTCGAGTCGTGCGCCCAGTCCTTCGAGCAGACCCAGACCGCAGTCATTCGTGGCCGAACCTCCGAGTCCTACATACACATGTTTCACGCCTGCTTCGAGCACATGCCGCAGCAGCAGGCCAAGTCCGGCACTGCTCAGCTGTTTCGGCCGACGCTCATCGTCCGTGAGCAATTTCCAGCCGATGCAGGAAGCGGATTCAATGACGGCCGAGCCATCGGGAAGCTGCAGCCAGGGCCCATCGATCATGCGTCCGAGCGGATCGGGTACGGCATTCGTGTGCAGTTCACCGCCGAGCGCGCGGTGCAGGATGGCGAGCGTGCCATCACCCCCATCCGCGAGCGGATGGAGATAGCAGCGGGCCGCCGGATGCACCCGCAGAATGCCGGCTGCGATGATCTCGGCGGCCCGAAGCGAAGTCAGTGAGCCCTTGAACGAATCAGGAGCGATGAGGATGTTCACGGTCAGCGCGTCACGTTGAACGCCGCAATGCCCGGGAAGATGCCGTTGGTGTCGAGTTCCTCTTCGATGCGAAGCAGCTGGTTGTACTTCGCGATGCGGTCGGAACGCGAGGCCGAACCGGTCTTGATCTGTCCGGCGTTCATCGCCACGGCGATGTCGGCGATGGTGGCGTCCTCGGTTTCGCCCGAACGATGACTGATCACCGATGTAAAGCGCGCGCGCTTGGCCATCTCGATGGCGTCGAAGGTCTCGGTGAGCGTACCGATCTGGTTGACCTTGATGAGAATGGAATTGGCGACGTCCTTGTTGATGCCTTCGGCGAGGATGGCCGTATTGGTGACGAAGATATCGTCGCCCACGATCTGCAGGCGGTCGCCGAGACGGTCATTCATTTTCTTCCAGCCGTCCCAGTCGTTTTCGCCCAGGCCGTCTTCGATGCTGATGATCGGGTACTTGTCCACGAGATCGGCGTAGATGTCGATCATTTCGTCGGAGGACTTCAGGCTCTTGTCGGACTTGAAGAAACGGTACATGCCCGTGCCGTCGTCCTGCTTCTCGTACATTTCGCTGGCGGCCACGTCGAGCGCGATGTAGCAGTCGTCTGCCGTGTACTTCGCGTTCTCCATCGCCTTGAGGATGTACTGGATCGCTTCCTCGTTGCTCTTGAGGCTCGGGGCGAATCCACCCTCATCGCCGACGGCCGTGTTGAGTCCGGCCTCGCTGAGCACCTTCTTGAGCGAATGGAAAATCTCCGTACCGCAGCGCAGGGCTTCGGCGAACGTCGGCGCGCCGTAGGGCACGATCATGAATTCCTGGAAGTCCACCGTGTTGTCGGCATGCTTGCCGCCGTTGAGGATGTTCATCATCGGCACGGGCAGGACCTTGGAATTCGTGCCGCCGAGATAGCGGTACAGTGGCATGTCGAGCGTTTCCGCGGCGGCTTTGGCGATGGCCATGGACACACCCAGCAGGGCGTTGGCGCCGAGGCGGCCCTTGTTGGGCGTGCCGTCGAGTTCGCACATGTAACTGTCCACGCCCACCTGGTCGAAGGCGTCCCAGCCGATCAGTTCGTCGGCGAGCACGTCATTGACGTTTTCCACGGCCTTGAGCACGCCCTTGCCGACGTAGCGGTCCTTGTCGCCGTCACGCAGTTCCACCGCCTCGCGTTCGCCGGTGGAGGCGCCGCTGGGCACGGCCGCGCGTCCCCGCACGCCGCTTTCGAGTTCGACTTCCACTTCCACGGTGGGATTGCCGCGGGAGTCGAGAATTTCTCTGGAATAAATATCAATGATCGTCGTCATGGGATTCTCTCTGATTCTCTATGAATAGCTGTGTTCGTTCAATGGGA
>PKTF01000175.1 GCA_002869275.1 Ignavibacteria bacterium
GTCAATGAAGAGCGGACGATCACGTGGAACATGGTGCCGCTGCGCCGCGATGTGGGCGGAACCGAGCAGCTGAAGTTTCAGGTGCACGGCAGCGGCGGACTGGGTGATCGGATCATCATCGGCAGCTGCGGTGTTGATGTCTACGTCCCTCCCGCACGCAGAGCGGAATTCATCTGTGACGTACAGACGCAGTCGGTGGCGTTCGATCCAGCATCCGGCAGATATATTCCTGATCCGTTCCGTGTGACAGCGACTGTCACAAATACCGGGGTGGCTGCAGGCATCGGATTGCAGGCTGAGATTGAATTGGCTTCAGGACTTTTCCTCGCGCCGGGTCAGAATCCTGTTCAGCTGCTGCCCGACACTCTCTGGCCTTCACAGAAGAGCGCGCCCCTCACCTGGGAGGTGCGCCCGATTGCACGCGATGCCGGAGCCACGCTCCCCGTTTCGGTTACTTTTACAGACCGCCTGGGTGCGGCGACGTCCTGCGAGAGCCAAGTCTACATTCCCCGGGTTCCCGATCCCGGCCTGACGCTCTCCTGTGCGACGGAGCTCGATTCTCTCACGGTGGACAAGAACCGCGGCGAGTACGAGCAGAGCACGTTTGAAGTGCGGGCCTATGTCGGGAATATGAGCGGACAATCGATATACAACGTGCGAGTCTCCGCGATCTCAATGCATGCCGACCTGACAGTGGTGCCGCCGGTAGAGAAGCCGGTCGCCCAGCGCCTTGACGACGGAGTTCCGCCGTTCGAGGTGACCTGGGATGTCACGGCGCAGCCGCGCAGGCAAAGCGGGTGCATTGATGTGCTGTTCCTGGTTTCGGGCGAGGATGAGCAGGGCAACCCTGTTCCGACGCGTGAGTGCCGGATATGCATCTATGTCCCTGAGGTCGGGCTGCCGGTCCTGGACTGCCGCGACGCGGTCACGGATGTGACCGATCCAGCAGGAACGGGCGGAGATCAGCTCATCGCATATGATGAAAGCATTGGCGATTACGAAGGTGAACCGAGCGCCTACGGTGACTATACGGTGTTCACCCTGCGAGTGAATGTCCACAACACGGGCGATGCCTTGGCGCGTCGTGTGCGCGCGGTGATTCTTCCTCCGCCCTCGCTGACCCTTGATGAGAATGAGGATGCATTGAAATGGGTGGAGCCGCTCGATCTCCAGGCCGGCACCGGTACAGGCCAAGTGGAATGGAAAATTCGTCCGATCGCCGTTCCGGATGACCGGGAGGTCTGCATCTGCGTCGTGATCACCGCGGAGAACAGCGAGCCGCTTTCATGCTGCTACTGCCTTACATTGGGCGCCGCCCACCGTGTCGTTTCATTGTCCATGCCGGATGATATCGTCGGCAGTTATGGTGATAAGCTGATCGTTCCGGTTCAGATCGGAGAGACACTGGGACGTGATATCTTCGCGTACCGATTGACGGTCCGCCATGATCCGGACCTGGTACGCTTTGTCGATGCGACCTCGACAGGCACTCTGACTGGCCGGGGCTGGAATGGCGTGAAGGCAGAGGTGCTGGCCGAGGCAGGATCGGCGATACCAAACCTGGTACGGGTGGAGGATTACACTACCGGTTCGGCGCTGTCGACCTCGCGGACGGGTGCACTGGTGTTTCTGCGATTCGAGGTGGTACATAATCCCGCAAGCATTCTCGCCGGTGACTATGTGGCACAGGCGCCGCTCGAATTTCTGACAGACCTTACCGAGACCGAGAATGGCCGGTCGCTTCAATCCTCGGTGAACTCCATGAAGGATGATGAAATCAGCGACATTGCCCTGCTGACACAGAACGGGACAGTTACCGTTGCCGGTGATTGCCTCCTCCCGCTGAGCAGTTCCACGCGTCTGGAAGGAAACAAGCCGAATCCGTTCAATCCATCGACCGTAATCACGTACGAACTGGGTGAGGAGACCGACTACGTGCTGCAGCTTTTCGACCCCCTCGGCCGAATGGTGCGGGTGATCGAAGAAGGTCACAAGTCCGCCGGCCGCTACGAAGTGGTGCTGGACATGGGAGATCTCCCGAGCGGAGTGTATTTGTACCGCCTGGAGACGCCATCTGCGGCTGATTCCAGGCGCATGGTGCTCTCGCGCTAGAGCACGAGATGGTCTGACATGGGAATCATGTCCGACCGTCACCCCGAGTAAATCCGTCGCGATGCGGCAGATCGTATCTATCGCTCCCATGATACATTGTACGCGTTCTCACGAGGCTGCCCTGCGCACAGGGCAGCCTCTTCTGTTTTCCCCTTGACATCCTGTTTCTACGGAGTAAATTTACTGATGTAACCCTTTCTTCCATGGAAGCGTGAAATATTTGCACTATTCCTGTAACTATTTATGTTCCCAAGGGTTGTTATCTACGGATCGGACAAAAACTCATAGAACTATCTGCATGTACAAGGAGTTCATCATGCAATTTGGAAACCGACTCTCGTGGCCTGTGCGCACGCTTGTCCTCGTTCCGCTGCTTCTGGTCTTCCTGGGGTCTTCCCAGATGGCCGAGGCACAGCCGAACCTGAACTTCAAGCGTATCACGGTGAACTGGCCGACCATCGAGCTGTATTTCTCGGTGGGCTGCAAC
>PKTF01000222.1 GCA_002869275.1 Ignavibacteria bacterium
AGGGACGATTTCGTTTTCCAGCACTCCATCGCCGTCGAGCCACAGCATGCGGGGGAATACCGACTGCTTCGGCGCCACCGAAATCGCGGCGTAACAGGGCGCGCGATCACCCCGCACATCCGCGAAGCGGCGGATGACGATTCCGCGGCTGCCGTCGGGGAGCTGCGAGGCAAACGCCCTGAGATCGGACGCGGGAGTCCACGGCTCTCGCTTTTTCGGACGCAGGTCAGGATCGAAACTTCGCCTCTCCCACTCGGTGCGGTCTTCGAGCCAGGACAGGTTTGCCATGGCCACGGCGCCGTCGCCGCGCTGAAGCGTCGGCAGTCGAAATGCCAGCTCGGCCAGGTGCGTATCCCACGCGGCACGCTCGAGTTCGGGCTGACGCAGTGTGTCGCGCTGCAGTGTACTGAACGTGAGGTCCACAGCCCGTCGGGCCTGATCGCGCAGCAGCAGGCCCTCGCGACGCGTCAGCGGAAGGCCTTCGTCCGTCAGCGCACGGTGCAGCGACCACAGAGCCGCCCGCAGATGGTGGCGGGCGCTGCGTTCGTCCTGCTTCTCCAGCGCGAGCCGCGCTTCCACAAATTCCTGCATACCTGTCAGCAGCACATCGGCGTGACCTCGCGGTGCCGGTGTGTAGGCGCGCAGGCAATCGGCCGCCCGTGCGCTCTCTCCGGTACACAGCAGCTGATCCGCATGCTGTATGGCGATCTGGCGCGCAAAGCGCCTGCGTGAAACGGGGTCCACCAGTGCATGCGTGTATGCCCGTCGCCATGCGCGGTCTGCCTCCTCGATGCGACCGAGACGCGCGAGGGTTTCTGCGTAGGCCGCCCAGTAGCAGGCGGCATCGGCGTCGTTCCCGTTTCCTTCCTCGATGGTATGTGCCGCACTCCCGAAATGCTCCACCGCTTCGTTATCGTTGCCCTCCCAGCACATGAGTACGCCCAGGTGATAACGGCCCATCGCCACGGCCCGGCACTGATCCTTGTCGGCCAGCGGACGCACAGCCGCGGTGATCAGGTTGAAGGCGGCTTCGCGCCGGCCCATGCGGTGATGGTGCAGTGCGAGATGCGCGCGCAGACACGCTCCGTACGGGGCGTATGGCAGACGCAGCAGCTCCGCTTGATGGGTACCGTACAACGCTTCGGCACGGTCCACCATCCCCAGCTCAGAGTACATCGACGCCTGCAGTCCGACGAGCAGGGCCTCCATCTCCTTGCTGCCTCGCGCGCTGCGGATAGGAGCGTGGAGCAACGATGAGCCCATGGCGTTGAGTCCGCTCATCGAGCAGCGCAGGGCCGAATCGGCCGCCGCGGGCAGTGATGTGTTGGTGTTGGGGAGCAGGTCCTTGCGGACGATGGCTTCAAGCACCTGCGACATTGTCGCACCGACGACACAGAGCAGTCCGACGAAAGCGAAACAGGCAGACAGTTTGACACGCATGGTCGCACGCATGGAGACCTCCACAGGATGTTGCCTCGGCTTCATCCCAGCCGCCATGGACAATCCATCTCCCTATTGCAGAAGGATTCAAGCCAGTATTATCAGGTTATGCGGTGAACCTAGGGATTTTATGGGTAAAAGACAAGGGGGTCTGCTGACTTCCGGGTAGGAGAATACGATCACAGAGAGCACGGAGAATCACAGAGCGCACAGAGTTCTTCCTTCTGTGGCGGGGCTTGACCCCACCACAGAAGGAAGAACTCCGTGTCCTTTGTGCTTCTCTGTGTCCTCTGTGATGAGTATTCCTTACAGCCGGAGTTCGAAGATCATATAACAACTCTCCTCCCCGAGGGGAGAATGGTCATAGCCTCCCCAGGCATTGGTCACACGCAGACCCGCGCTCTCGATACGCGCGCGGATGTCCGCTTCCTGGTACACGCGGTAACTCGGCGAAAACAACCGCTTTTTGTGCAGCACGCCGTCCACGTCATATTCCTCGTACAGCTGGTAACTCTTGCCGATGCCCGAGACCGGGTTGTAGCGTCGACTGATCCAGAACAGCTGCCGGTTGCCGTTTTTCAGCTCCCACTCGTTGACCAGCTGCAGTGCCTGTCCTTCGCGGCCGTTCTGCATCGCGGCGTTGTGCAGGGTGATGATCGCCCTGCCCTCCGGCGCAAGATGCGCGCGCACCCTCCGCAGCGCGGCCGTCACGTCACAGGGTTCGGTCAGTTCTTCCAGCGACTGAAAGGGGATGATCACCGTTGGGAAGGTCCGCCCCAGGTCGAAATCGCGCATGTCGGCACGATGCGTCTCGACTTCGAGTCCGGCTTCACCCGCCTTGTCACGCAGCTTCTTGAGCTGCGCCAGCGACACGTCGACGGCCGTTATGCGGACCCCCGCGCGCAGCAGCGGCAGGGTCACGCGTCCGGTTCCGGCGGTAACCTCGAGCACGTCACCGGCATCGCGACACTCCTTCTCCCAGAATTTCAGGTCATAGTCCGCGGTCACATACAGATCATACAGATCGGCGATTCTGTCATAATTGTTCAGCATGGTGCGTTCCCTGCGATGGTGAGTGCTCAGTCCGTGCTCCATGGCCGGCGCCGGCGCGTAGCTGCCGAAGCTGCCGGACCGGCCGTGAATGGCATACCAAAGATGTACGTATTCGCGGGGACAAGATCAAGAGCTTCGGGGCTATTTCACCTTTGAGCAGAGGATATCCGCCGAATCGCCCACGCCGAACTGCTGTGCCTTGCCGTACTTCCCGCCCGCATACTGCTGCTTGAACGAGATTTCGAAATAGCGGCAGCTGCCGTCCGGCAGTTTGAACACCGTGGTGGTGTTGATGGTGCGCGAGACCACCGCGCCGGTGACCGGGTGATGCTGTATCGTCCAGTCGCGATCGGTGATGATGACCTTGATCGGCTTTTTGGGACTCCAGTCTTTGAGCGCCGCCTTCATCTGCTTCTCCAGCCCGGCGTTGCGCATGGCGGGTGATGGCAGTCCGACTCCCGCGAGTTTCTTCTCGGAAAGTCCGCGGTGCACTTCGGCAATCTTGTCGAGTCCGGACGTACAATCGAGCGAGAACTCACCTTCGGCGATGGTCTTGTTGTAATCGTCCGTCGTGCGGATGATGACCGTGTGTCGTCGTGGCGAAAGGCTCATCAGTTTCTCGGTGAACAGCTGGGCGCCGCGCGTGGTGGACTGCGCGGGATCGGGCACGATTTCGGATTTCAGCCAGGAACGGGCGCTTCCTTCCGCATCCAGTTTGAACACATAACTGACCATCTCGTTGCCGTCTACCAGGAGCCTCGTATGCGCGACGCTCGATCCCCCGGTGACCTCCTTGTAGGTGCCGTCGAAATACATCATGCCGTAGATGCGGTCTCCGGCGGCAAAGGTCGATGTGATCGCCGCGGCGTTTTCCTGTCCGGCTTCAATCGGAGAAGAGGAGAACACGATCTTCCCCACGTGCTCCTGGTGAAAGGTTCCGCTGTACACGTTGGAGGCGAAGGCGGCCCCCATGCTTTCGGCCGCGGCCTGCGCGTCCGCGCGCAGCTGCTGCACGCGGGTGTTCTCCGGCGTCACGAGCAGCACGCCTTCGGCCGTGAGCAGCGCGGCCTCGGCCGCCTCACGTGCGGCGCCCGCCCGGGCAGCACCCTTCGCTTTTTCGGCGTACGCGGTTTCAATCGCGTTGTTGATTTCCTTGATCAGGTACTCGTCGGTCAGCTGAGCGAAATGCTTCGGGAAGCCGGTCATGAGTTCATTGTAGTTGTGCTCCTCGAGGTCCCGCAGCTCCGGATCTTCCTGCACCGCCTGTTCGACCTGAAGCCGGCGGTTCGGATAATCCGCCACCTTGCACTTGTCGTAAAAATTCTGCGCCTCGCGTTTGTCGGTCAGCATCCCGGAATACACGCTCCTGATGTTGGCGAGCGGACGCACCGCGAAGTCGGCCTCGGTAAGGACCTTCCGTCCCTTCTCATGACTGGCCTGCTCCTCCTCCCAGGGAGTGAGCTTCCGCTGCGGCTCCGCGGACGTTTCCGCGGCTTCCTCCTTCTCCTCGTCGTCAGAATCCTTCGAAAGGACCTCTTTCGCTTTCTTTCTGACCTTCTCGAGATCGAACTGTGCCGTGGCAGTCGATGTGGCGATGACACTCAACATCAGCAGACAGCTTAACCAGATGACAAATCGGGTACCTGTACAACGCATAAGACAACCTCCATGAAATCAACAAGTAGGGAAAGGACATTCTGTTCCGGCGGCAATGCTGACAGGTTCGCTCCAGGCCAGACCGTATCGTCATTGTGTGTCGCGGGACCGGGAACCGGCCTGTCGACGATGTAGCATCCTATCTCGTGGGTACGCATACATAATATAAATCGACCTGAAAATCAAGATTCCGGCAAAACAGAATTTTTTACGCATATGATAGCACGATCTCTTGACATCGTGCCAACAATCATGTATCTTCAGGCCAAGATCCCCTCTAAATCGCTCATAAGTTCCTGCATTTTCACTACTTAGCGTCCGTATAATCGGATATTCATGACCTTATATCTACTACTTTCCCAGGTAGTACCGGAGGATGGTCTATGAGCGATTCCACATCTCCTTCCAAACGTCGCACGCTGCAGATGCTGCTCAGTGCGGGGGGAACGGCCCTTCTGGCCGCGATTGCCTATCCGGTAATCGCATACCTCAAACCACCAAAACTCAGCGGACAATCCGTGTCCAGCGTCGGACTGGGTGCTGTCGATGAGTATGCTCCGGCATCCGCGACGCTTTTCCGTTTCGGCGAGAAGCCCGGACTGCTCATGCGCTATCAGGACGGGTCGTTCCGCGCCTTCTCGGCGACATGCACGCATCTCGACTGCACGGTGCAGTACCGTGAGGATATGGGAATCATCTGGTGCGCCTGCCACAACGGCAAGTACGACCTGGAAGGCCGCAATATCGAAGGTCCGCCCCCGAAACCGCTGGATGAGTTTACCGTCATCGTCAAAGACGGTGAAGTTCACGTCACCGAATCCTAGCCACCCCCGAGGAGTAACCATGGAGCTTTTCACCTCTCTGCGCGGCTGGCTTGACGAACGCGTCGACCTCGAAGGACTGGCCGCGCTTGCCCGGAAGAAAACCGTTCCCTCTCACCGACATTCCATCTGGTACTACTTCGGCGGCGTTACGCTGTTCCTGTTCATCATCCAGGTGTGTTCGGGCATCCTGCTGCTGTTTTATTACCGCCCGGGTGAAGACACCGCCTTCGAAAGCATCCGTTTCCTGATGAGCAAGGTCCAGTTTGGGTGGCTGATGCGTTCCATCCACAGCTGGTCGGCCAACCTGATGGTGCTCGCGGCCGCTATTCACATGTTCAGCGTGTTCCTGACGAAGGCGTACCGGAAACCGCGCGAGATCACCTGGGTCAGCGGAGTACTGCTTTTCTATCTCACGCTCGCCTTCGGTTTCAGCGGCTACCTGCTGCCGTGGAACGAACTCGCGTTCTTTGCGACCAAGGTCGGCACCGACATCGCGGGCAGCGTCCCCTTCGTCGGCGGAGCGATGCTCGAACTGCTCCGCGGAGGCGAACAGGTGACCGGCGCCACGCTTTCACGATTCTTCGGCTTCCACGTGGCTCTGTTCCCGGCGATATTCACCGTGCTGCTGGCCGTGCACCTGATCATGGTCCAGCGCCAGGGGATGAGCACACCCATCGGACACGAGAAATCGTCCGAAGAAACGCCGATGCCGTTCTTCCCGAATTTCGTCCTGCGCGATGTGCTGCTATGGCTCATCGTCCTCAATATTCTTGCGGTGCTCGCCGTCTTCTTTCCGTGGGAACTCGGGGTGAAGGCAGACCCGTTCGCAGCTGCACCCGCGGGCATCACACCGGAATGGTACTTCCTGTTCATGTTTCAGGTGCTCAAACTGCTTCCCTCGCATGTGCTGTTTCTCGAAGGCGAAGTGTTCGGCGTGCTGGTGTTCGGTATCGCCATGGCCCTCTGGACGGTCATCCCGTTCTTTGACCGGAAGTCTCAGCGCGGGCAGCAGGGCCGTTTCTTTACGTACGTCGGGATTGCCGTTATCGTGTTCATTCTCTTTTTCACCATTCTCGGATGGGTGATGCTATGAAATATCTCTCACTACTCTTTTCTGGCATCATGCTCTGTTCCTTCGTCGGCACTGCCGCGGCGCAGGATCGACAGGACGAATGCTACGCCTGTCACGCATCGATGGAAGATGACGCCTCGCAGGCTTTTGCGACTGATGTTCACCGCAACGGCGGACTCACCTGTGCCTCCTGCCACGGCGGCGATGCGAGCCTTGATGACATGGATGAAGGCATGAGCTCGGCACGCGGATTCAAGGGCGTCCCCGCCGGGAAAGCGATATCCGCGACCTGTGGGGGCTGTCACGACGATAAGGAGCGGATGGGAGCTCTCGGCTTTGACGGGACCACCGGACAGCTCACCGCGCTCCGCAACAGCGCGCACAGCCGAGGATCCGGCGCGACCGCTTCTCCCCTGATGGAATGCACGCACTGCCATGGCGCACATGGTATACGTCCGGCCCGGGACCCGGCGTCACGCGTTTCTCGGCGCAATGTGGTGGCCCTGTGTTCGAGCTGCCATGATAATCCTCGGTACATGCAGCAATACAATCCCTCCCTCCCCACCGACCAGCTCGCGAAGTACCGCACGAGCGTGCACGGACAGCGCAACGCGCGGGGCGACAGCCGCGCCGCGGCCTGCCCCGACTGTCACATGGCGCATGAAATTCGTCCGGCATCCGCCGCGTCGTCCAGCGTCAACGCCATGAACATCCCCATGACCTGTGGAAAATGTCACGGCGATGCGAAATACATGGAGCCGTACGGCATTCCGACCAACCAGCTGGCATTGTTTCGCGGGAGCGTGCATGGCAAGTCCCTCCTGGAAAAACGTGACGTGAGCGCTCCGTCATGCAACGACTGCCACGGCAATCACGGCGCGGCACCGCCGAATGTGGAGTCCATAGGTAACGTCTGCGGCACGTGCCACGCGCTCAATGCCGAACTGTTTCGCGCGAGCCGCCATGCAGTGGAATTCGAAAAGGCGGGGTATCCGGAATGCGAGACCTGCCACGGCAACCACGACGTGCGTCCCGCCACGGCAGAACTGCTCGCACTGGGCGCAGGATCGCTCTGCGGCAGCTGCCACAGCACCGAGAACGCACCGGAGGGATTTCGCGCGGCGAAGGTCATGCACGTCCTGCTCGACAGCCTGCGAAACACCGTTGCACTCGCAGAACGACGTATCGACGACGCCGAGCAGAAGGGCATGGAAATCGAGGACGTACGCTTTTCCCTGCGCGACGCGCGGCAGGCGCGCCTCCAGGCGCGTACGGCGGTGCACGCCTTCTCGGTCGAGAAATTCAGCGAGGTGCTCGATCCCGGCCTGCTCATCGCCCGGCAGGCGCTGATCGACGCGGAGGCCGCCAACGATGACTACTATTTCCGTCGCTCGGGATTGGCCATCGCCACACTGATCATCACCGTCACCGTCATCCTGCTGTTCCTCTATATCCGGCGCATCGAGCAGCAGCAGCGCAGCAGGAAGCAGGCGGTCTCGTAACGCCAGGAAAAAAACGATTACGATCACGCATCATACAGGAATGAGGCCAACGCATGAATGCCGTAAATGAAGCCACCGAAATCCGCCTTCTGCGGACACTCGAACACCTGGAAGCGCGGTTGCAGCGCATTGAGCAGCGCATGGACATCCCCGTTTCAGCACGTGAAGAGTTCGACGACATCGACCCCGGCTACACCGGGGCGACCGATGAAAACGAAGGGCAGGGACTGGAATACCGGATCGGCCGCATCTGGCTCCCGCGTATCGGGGTCGTCGTCCTGACGCTGGGAATCGTCTTCCTCCTCACGTTGCCGCTGTCGGTGCTCCCGCACCTGATCGCCAACACCCTAGGCTTCGTCCTCAGCGGCATGATACTCGCGGCTTCGGCAATCTGGCGCAAGACGTTTCCGGAGTTCGCCCGCTACCTGGTGGGTGGCGGTATGCTGCTGCTGTTCTTTTCGACGATGCGTCTGCATTTCTTCGGAGCCGATCCTGTCGTGCCCGGAATCACAGTCGAGATCGTGTTGCTGCTCCTCGTCGTCGCGGTCAATCTCTGGCTCGCCCTGCGGGCGGATTCGATGTTCCTCGCAGCCATGAGCATGGGCATGGGATTCCTCGCCGTGCTCTGCAGTCCCGCAGATCACGTGCTGCTCGGCGGTATCCTGTTCTTCGTCGTCCTGTCCAGCATACTTGCATACCGTCGCAGGTGGTCGGGCCTCCTGTCGACTACTGTCTGCTTCGCGGCGGTGGCGCACATACTCTGGAGCCTGAACAATCCCCTGTTCGGTACCGAGTCCGTGATCCGCAGCGAACCGTTCGTCAACCTGCTCTACCTCCTTGCGTACATCGCGGTGACGGGCGTGACCAACCTGCGGATGAGCGAGCGTGACGGGGAGCACCATTCGGTGGTGTTCACGGCCATCCTGATCGCTTCCCTGCCCCTTATGGTGCTGTTCTTCCTGACGCTGACCACGTTTTCGGCTGACCTCGCGATGACGCAGCTGCTGGCGTTTCTCGTGTACGCCGGGCTCGCTGTGGCATCCTGGAAACGCGTTTCCAGCCGCTACCCCACGTTCTTTTACACGATGGTGGGGAATCTGGCACTCAGCGCTGCGATCTTCCAGCAGTTCGCCATTCCCGACAACTTCCTGTGGCTCTGTTTACAGAGCTTTGTCGTGATCTCGCTTGCGATCTGGTTCCGCTCGCGCATCATCGTGGTGACAAATTTCATGATTTTCATCAGCATCGTGTTCGCTTACCTCGTTCTGGTCGACAGTATCACCGCCGTGAGCCTGGCATTCGGCTTCGTCGCGGTATTGAGCGCGCGCATCATGAACTGGCAGCATGACCGCCTCGAACTGAAAGCGGACATGCTGCGCAACGCGTATTTGCTGACCGCCCTCTTCATTTTCCCGTATACCCTTTACCACCTGCTGCCGTCTCAGTACGTCAGCCTGTCGTGGGTGGGTATCGCAGCGCTGTACTACCTGCTGAGCAAGCTCCTGGATAATTTCAAGTACCGCTGGATGGCGCTCACAACCCTGATCGCCGCGGTGATCCACCTCATGATCGCAGGGACCACGAGCCTGGAGCCGACATACCGCATCATTTCGTTCATCGTGGTGGGCATCGTCCTGCTCGGCGTATCCCTGCTGTACTTCAAGAGCAGCGCCAAGCAGCAGGCCACGGCGCAGCAGGAGGAGTCCGCTCGACCCGGGCACCCTGAGCCAGAAAAGTAACACTACCACTTGACATCGTGCTATCTCGCATGTATCTTGTTTGCGACAATCCCACATCCCGACGCGATAACCGTCAGCCTTTACAGGGCTTAGCAGCCTGAGCAAACAGGACATTATTGACCCGCTTTCTATTCGTTGCAGATAACAACATCTGCCAGAGGCATTATCTGCTTTTATTAAACATATATCCGCATCCGATACTCTGCTGAAAAAGGGTGTGCAAAAATCCGCACATATTCCTGAATTCATACACACGTTTCACCTGCGCTACGAGGTCATATCATGAAGCATCTGCTGTATACTCTCGCCTGCTGCCTGCTTGTGGCGGCATGTTCCAATTCCGAGGATGAGGCGGCACAGCCCGAGGGCGATGTCGCTGCCGTGCAGGCATCGGTCGGGAGCAGTTTCCCGACCGTGATCAAGGACGCCTATGCCCCATGGGCGAAGATGGAGGACGAAGCATCCTACGCCATCCATCCCGCCGACGCGCCCAAGGCGTCGGAAATTGATATCCCACCATTCCCGGATTCGTATATCGTCTCCAGCGGCAATATGGGCGAGGGCTCGACCGCCCTGGAGTACGTCGTCCTCATCTGCGCCGACTCGCCCGAGGCTGTGCAGGATTTCTACCAGCGTGAACTCGTCGGAAAACACGGCTGGACCTACACCGACCAGTACCACGTATTCCAGCAAGGTGATGGCAACGACTTCCTGGTGCGCCAGATCCCGTTTGTCAGCGTCACCGCGTTGAACCGCGAAGGAGAAGACATGCGCTTCGTGGACAAGGAATTCATCGAGAGTTTCAACACGCGCATCCAGATCAACTACCGCTGATACTCTCCGACCAGTAACGACTCCCGCCATTTCCGCCCGTCCGCGTCTGCATGGACGGGCGTTTTATTTCCCCGAATCGGAGCACATGAGATAAACATCCCCGATTCTACTTGACTGTTGCCTGTGGAATTCGTATGATGGCATCTGCAACCTCTCACTACATCGCACGAATCAGCAGTTCGGAGGCATCATGCCGCTTACCCCCGGCCTTGAGTATCGCATCATGTTTCCCGCTCCTTTCGACGGGCGGTTAATGACAACTCAGATTACCGATGACCCCAGCGTCCCACCCGGCCACTTCAAGTTCGAACTGGAAGTGGTGGAATCGAACGACATGTTCAAGGTGCGCATCGCGGACGACCATACACCGTGTTCGTACGCGCTCTGTATCGACGGGCAGTTTCAACACCGTGACAAAGGCGCACCACCGATCCAGGGCGTACTCCCTGTCCAAACGACACCCGACGGCAGGCTCGTCGCATCCGACCCGATTCCCGTTCTCACGCTCGACCAGTGGGTAACGATGGAAGGAGCCGCTCCGGTCATCCTCCTCTACTTCACGCTCATTCCCGACGGCACGCCCGTCGCGATCGACGACGACGGACAGCCGGAGACCGCCTTCTCCAGCGACGGCTACACTCCGGGCGGCAAGGAGTACGTCAGGGCCTTCCCTGCCGACGTCCTGCTTCCGAAAGGCGTGGAAGAGAAAAAAATGTCACGCAAAAAGGTACGAGTCATTATCAGAGATGACCGGTAGCAGTATCGTCTGGTCTGGACCACCGCCATCCGCGGTGTAGTTCCCAATCACGGCAGGAGACTGCCGACAACGTGAAGGAGAATGTCATGAGCGATCCCCTGAAACTGGGCCAGGTATACCATATCTACTTCCCGGACGTCAACAGATTCTATGAGCTGACCGTCACCCTCGTGGATATGCCGCTATTATATGATCAATTCGTTTTCGAACTCGACCACCCGAGTGACGGGCATCTTCATATCGCACGTATGGTGAATCCGCAGGAGAACTGGCTGTTCACCCTCTGCTCTGATGGCAATTACGTCCTCGATCCGGTCGGCGACGAGGGGAACGTGCCGCCGGATCCCAATTGGCCGAATGTCCGGACATCCTATCCGATCGACGTTCCCTCCCTGGATTCCTGGGTGGAACCGTATCAGATCGACTACTCATTGATCAAAATCACTTTCACGCTATACGCAGATGGTGACTGGAAGGATCCGCTGTGCCCCCATGAGGCCGCGCCCGAGGATTCGAAGAACCCTCCGTATGTGGCCGCGTTTCCCGCCACCATCAAGATTCCGAATCCCAAGAACAGCGGAGACAAAAAGATAGAGAAGAGAAAGGTCAGGGTCATCATCCGTGAGGTCTGACCCGACGTTCAGCAACCTGGTGATTCCGCTGCTGTGATTGCGTTTCGCCGCCGCCCAATCAACTCGCAACACTCAACCGTATGACTGGAGGACGCAATGGCAGAATTACTTCCTGGTGTCTGGCACAAAATCTATTTCAAGACGGGACGCGGCCTTTTCTATGAAATCCTGCTGACCATAGAGGAGGATGCCGCGGCGGAGGACCACTTCCTGTTCGAAGTACAGGCGCCTGCAGACGGGCAACTGTATGTCACACGTATCAGGGACGATGTCGTCGGACTCTCGTATTCCCTCTGCGAAGACGGAAAGTACTTCTACGAAAACGGTGTGCCGCCAGGGATCGAAAACATCGGTCCGGCGGAAAACGACGGTATGTGGTGGACGGCCTATTCCGTTCCCATCTTTATCAACGGGCTCAACTACTGGGTCACCCCCATGCTCGGTGACTTCTCCATCCTGCGGGTGTACTTCACACTGTGGGACGGACCTCCGAGCGACTGGAAGCCGCTCCCCGCGACGACACCCGCGAAGAATGATGTGAACCCGGCATACCGGAAGGCGTTTCCCGCAAACTTCCTGATACCGAATCCGACGGATCCCACCCAGAAAAAAATGAACAAGAGGAAAGTCAAGGTCGTGCTGAAAGAGTCGAGCGCTTGATCGCGGCCGCCGCAGGCGCAGGGCCATGAAAAAGACAGTCCTATTTTCCCTGGCGTAAAACGATTTCGACTTCCGTGAACTGGCCGGCTTCCGAATGGACGGCCAGTTTGCCGTTATGAAGCTGTGTAATGATTTCGAAGGTCATCGAGAGGCCGAGCCCGGCATTCCTGCTGCTGGTCTTGGTCGTGAAGAAGGGCTCGAACATCCGGTCGCGCAGCTCATCCGAGATCCCAATGCCGTTGTCTCTGATGAAGACATGCACGCTCTGCTCTCGTTTCTCACTGCGGACGGTCACGGTCGGACATGCTTCGTTCCCTTCCAGGGCGCAGCGCTCGATCGCCGCTTCCCAGGCGTTGTTGCACAGGTTGATGATGGCGCGGCTGAATTCCTGCGGCAGCAGCTCCACCGTCCCGACGCTCTGGTCGTAGTCACGCAGAAGCTCGAGTGAGAACTGCGGAAACTGCAGGCGCATCCCGTTGAACGACAGCTGTGCGAACTCGTCGACCAGGTCGTTGAGCACCACGTCGGTGCGTTTCCCGGATCCCGTATGGCTGTGCATGATCATGGCGTCGACGATGGTCGTTGCGCGATGTCCGTGCTGCCGGATGTGGTCGCAGTTCGACCGTATGGTTTCGATGATCTTCCCCAGCTGCGGATCCAGGACGTCTCCCTTGTTGCGGAGGTCCTGCTCGAGTTCTCCCATGAGTTCGCAGGAAAGGTCCGAGAAGTTCGTGACGAAGTTCAGCGGATTCTGGATTTCATGCGCGATACCCGCGGTGAGTTCTCCCAGGGCGGCGAGCTTCTCATGTGTCACGAGCTGCCTCTGCGTTTCGATCAGCTGCTTGTTGGTATCGTCCAGCTCGCTGTTCTTTTCTTCGAGCGCTTCGATGGCTCCGGCTTTCGCCACGGCTGAGGATGCATGCTCCTTGAGCCGCAGCAGGCGCCTGCGGTCTGTGGGTGAAAACGAGGCTTCGTCTTCGGTGCCGAGTACGAGGTAGCCTTCGAGAATACTCCGCTGCTCGACCGCCATCGCCATGCAGCGCATGGCCTGACGCAGGCCGTTCTGCAGCACGGTGGCAAAGCGCTCGCCGAGTCCGCTGAGCAGATACACGCCGTCCTGCATACGTTGCATCGATGCATCCGGATGCCCGAGGAGATCGCGCACGCTGAATTCGAGTCCCTTGACTTCAAATGCCTTCCGGCCGGCCGCGGCAACAACGACATATTTGTTCGACGGCCGTTTGCGCCGCACGAACATCGCCATGTCGGCATGCGGGAAAAACAGAAGGGAATGCATGAGCAGGGCTTCGAGCACGCTGGGGAGGCGGGTTTCGCGGTTCACCGCGCGCACGATACTGTCCATGCGCTCGAGGTCCTGGGCCTGCTGGCTGATTTCCTTCGCCTGCGCCTGGATCTCCATCGTGCGTTCCTGCACCTGGAGTTCCAACTGCTGGCTCTGCACGGTCAGGACGCGCGATCGGTACCAGAGACGCGCGATGATGAAGAGTCCGACGGGCACAACAATAAACAGCATGATGGCCCACCACGTGGCGTACCAGGGAGCGGCGATGTGAAGGTGCATATGCAGGTGGCTGCCGGAGTCACCCTCGACATTCACGGCAATTGCGTGAATGATATAATCGCCTGAAGGCAGATCCGTGTAGACGACCTCCTCGTCATTCTGGTACAGCTTCCACTCCTTATCCAATCCCTCGATGTAGACGCGGTACTGCGTGCGCTCACGCCGGTGATAATAGGTCGAGGCAAAGTGAAACACCACTTTGTCCACATCGGCCGGCACGTGGAGCGGAAAATCATCCGTCCCTCCGTTCGGGCCGATCCGCACCAGCGCATCGTCCATGGTGATATACCGCAGCAGAGTGCTGAAGGGACGTTTCTCGATGTTGAATGCCAGCGGCGTGTAGCGGTACACGATACCGGAGGCGCCGAACCACATGGTCCCGTCATCATCGCGGTAGAAGGAATAAAAGTTCTCGCCCGAGAGACTTGCATACCGGCCGTATTCGAAGCGGGAACGACCCTTCTCCGCTTCGACGACCTGACCGAATTCCTGAGAATTATGAAGCCGCATCCAGATATCGCCGAAGCGGTCAGAGAACAGCAGGTTCGGGTCATTCGGCAGCGGCTTTTCGAATTGCTTCAGAAATACACTGTCTCTGCTGAATCGTTGTGTCTCCTCGTCGAAGATGCAGAAGTTGTTATCCGTAATGATGCGCAGCCTGTCGCCGACGACAATGGGGACGAGCGCATGACCGATGTCCAGTCCATCCTCCTCGTCGAACAGCGTCCATTTCATACGTGTGAGTCCGGCGCCGGCATCGATGCGCAGGACGCCGTACTGATAACAGCCTGCCCAGTACATCCCGGCCGCATCCTGAATGAGGGAGAGAAAAATCGTCACCGGCATGGATTCGAGTGGAATGTACTTCCAGTTGCCGGGCTGCCGTGCGAGAAGAAACAATCCAGAATCCGTCCCCACCAGCAGCGTATCCCTCGTATGCCTCGGGGCAGAGATAAATCGGCCGCCTTTCTCGCTGATTTTAGTGAACGACCCATTGCCCGTCATGATGTATGTGCCGGAATAACTGACGAGAAAAAGTTCGCTGCCGAGATTCAGCAGCTGGTTTCCGGTGTTCGGTGCATTTTCAACAATTTCGAAGCGGGCGCCATCCCATTTTCGGCCTTTTCGCATCGAGGAACCCGGAATGAGCCGGTAAATTCCCTGAAGGGTCGCTGCGTACAGGTCTCCCCTGAAACGTGTCATGCTCAGGACGAGGCCTTCCACGTTGTTGCGTTCGTCAAAACGGCTGATGCGCGACGGTACCCGGACGCGGGCGAAGCCTTCGTCCAGCGCCACCCACAGATTCTGGTGGCCATCGATGAGCATGTCACGAATCGAATTGTTCCCGAGTCCGGTAGCCCGGTTGATGACATCGATCACATTTCCGACGGTATCAACGATCCAGATCCCTCGGCGATCCGTTCCGATCGCGATACTCCCGTCCGCCAGCCGCACCGCGTGACGCGCTCGAATGTCCGCCTGGTCCTTGGACTCATATACCCATGCCTGCTGGAATCGTTTTCCATCATACCGCAGCACGCCTTTGAAATCTGTTCCGAGCAGGATCTCTCCGCCACTCATCTCGATCATCCACCGTATCGCGTCTCTGCTGCCACCGAAATACTCCCCATCGGGTACGAGTTCGATGCGGTCCCGGCGCACCGCACAGAGTCCCACTGAATCCACGAGGGCATACAGGGTTCCCCGAACGACATGCGTTTGCAGGATGATGCCTCTCGGTGAGGCGAGACGCTCTACACGTCGGCCGTCCCAGCGGTACATGGCGGAGTCGGTACGCCACCACACGGTCTGATCGATGACATGTGTTTCCCACACGTAATTGAAGGTTGCGACTCCCGCATCAAGAGAGTCACTCAGGAAGTCATATGCAGCCTTGCCATTCCCATCCACCAGCACGCGGCCGAAGGTCCCGAGAGAGCCGAAGTACAGCGTATCGGTGCTGCTCATCGCCATGGAGATAACCGGAGACTGCCTGGGGGCGACAAGGATGGACCGCATGGTACCATCGAAACGCAGAAGGGCCAGGTCGTTACTGATGTAGAGGATTCCTTTACTGTCCATGGCCAGGCAGTAATTGAAATCATCGAAGAAATCGACTGTTTCGAAGTATTCGGTCAGCGCCATCCCTCGCTCAGGGTGTGCACCCGTGACCGCACGCAACTGTGCCTGAGCATGCTGAGACATCGTCAGGCACCCGAATCCCAGTAAGAGCAACAGAATGCGCCGCGCCATCGCAATCTCAAGAAATAGGATAGTGGATTAGGACATCTGCATCGTATGGTACAATTTTTGGCACACAAGCGCAAGACTCGGCATGACTTATGCCATACGCAGTACGCTTTACGCCTAGCGTGTACAACATACGGCGCGCAGCGGCCGAGCCGCTGCGCTTTCGCTTGCTGTTTTCCCTCCGATG
>PKTF01000116.1 GCA_002869275.1 Ignavibacteria bacterium
CCGTCGTCACATCCGCGACCAGCGGATGCTCGGGTGCAAGCACCATATAGGTGGCGCCCCAGAGTGTGTCCGGACGCGTGGTGTACACGGTGATATCCTGGTCATGGCCATCGATTCCGAAGCGTACCTCGGCACCGACCGAACGGCCGATCCAGTTACGCTGCATTTCCTTGAGGCTTTCGGTCCATTCGAGCTCGTCGAGATCGGCGAGCAGGCGCTCGGCGTACTCGGTGATTTTCAGCATCCACTGCCGCATCGGACGCCGCACCACCGTATAGCCTTTTTCGACCTGTTCGGGCACTTCCTCATTCGCCAGCACCGTCCCGAGTTCAGGACACCAGTTCACCGGTACTTCGGCCATGTAGGCGAGGCCTTTCTTATACAGCTGGGTGAAAATCCACTGCGTCCACTTCACGTACTTCGGATCAGTCGTATCGACTTCGCGGTCCCAGTCATAGCTGAATCCGATCATCTTCATCTGTCGACGAAATGTTTCCACGTTCTGCTTCGTCGTAATGGCGGGATGTACGCCTGTCTTCACAGCATATTGTTCGGCCGGCAAACCAAAGGCGTCCCACCCCATCGGATGCAGCACGTTGAATCCACGCATGCGCTTGTAGCGGCACACGATATCCGTTGCCGTGTAGCCTTCCGGATGACCGACATGCAGCCCAGCTCCCGAAGGGTAGGGAAACATGTCCAGCACGTAGTACTTGGGTTTGTCGTGGTCCTCGACAGCCTTGAAGGTTTTGTGTTCCTCCCAGTACTGCTGCCAGGTGGCTTCGATATCGGTAAACGGATAGCGCATGAGTCTGTATTCTCGTGATAGTGGAATAGCGTGCTCCCGGAGAACGCTGTATCCGGAAGTAAGCATGTAAGATACCATGGATTTGTTGCTGGACGCAATATGCAGTATGCCGTAGGCTGCAGGCCGTATGCAACTACTCACTCGTTCCAACGCTCCAGCGTTAGAACGGCATACGGCATACAGCATAAGTCGCTCGCCGGAGGCGAGCGAAGGCGCGCTTACCGCAGCACAGTCATCACCTTCGTACGCACACCCGCCGAGGTGCTGAGTACAAGCATGTACTGTCCCGCAGCGAGACGAGACGCATCATATGCGAGGCTGTGCCGTCCCGAAGCGAGAGTCTGATCGAGCAGCATCGCGATCCGTCGTCCCATCAGGTCGTGCACTTCGAGCCGAACAGACATCGTCTCGGGCAGGGCAAATGCCAGTGCGACCGAGGATGCTTCGGCAGCGGAAACCGGGTTCGGGAAGTTCTGGTTAAGCTGCAGCTGTGTCGGATGCGATGAAAGTGCGCCGACCGCCGTCGTGCTGATCCCGTTCTGCTGTACCGTGCTCCAGGGCCCCCAGCCGACGGCGTTACCGGCACGCACGCGCCACCAGAAATCCGCTGACGACTGCAGCACGATCGCCTGCGTTGCAGTGGTATCGGTCAGCGTGGAATCACGCTGGACGTTTGTGACAAACTGCGCATCTTCTGCCCACTCAAGCCAGTAGCGATCAACCTGCGGGGCACTCGTCGTCCAGACAAAGCGTACCGGTGACAGCAGCGACTGCACGTCGGCAAGCGGCTCGAGTAATGTCACCGCCCCGGGAAGCCTGAGCGTGGTGCTGAGCAGCCAGGCGTCGGACCACGGCCCCTTCTGCGTGCCACGCACCGCGCGTACGCTCCACAGGTACTCGGTCTCATCCTTCAATGATCGCTGCAATGAACTGTCGGGCGCAGAAATCAGCGCTCCCGGTGCACCACCCTCCACCTCTGTGAGTTCCACTTCGTAGCTCTCCGCATATGGCACACGCGACCAGGTGAAGGTGACGGACTCGGGATACTGGCTGCTGGAATCGATCGGCGTGACCAGCTGCGGCGCCGTGAGTTCGATCTGTCCCGTAGTGAACGACCAGACGGCACTCCACTGTCCTTCTCCGCTCTCGTTTTTTGCCTGCACACGCCAGAAGTACGTGGTCTGCTCATCGAAATCCTGTCCCGGCTGGACGGTCAGTCCTGTCACCCAGTCTCTGTCGTACACCGTGCTCGCGAATCCGGCGTCGGTGGAGACTTCAATGCTGTACGTATCGGAAAACGCTGCCGCCTGCCAGGTGAACTCCGGTCGCAGATCTGTATCTGTGGAAACGTCTGCAGGTGCGATGAGGACCACCTGCTCAGGTGCGGGACGCAGCGTCCTGAAGCGCCTGATCTCAGACCAGGGACCGGTTCCGGCAGAGTTCTCGGCATTCGCGCGCCAGTAGTACCAGCGGCCCTCGTCGAGGTTGGATGCCGCATAGCGGCTGAGAGGAATGCGTTTGACATCGATCAGGAGATCGGTGAACGCGGAATCTCGCGCTAACTGCATGCCGTAGGTCGTGGCGCTCTCGACCTCGTCCCAGTCGAACTGCGGACTCAAGTCGACTCCCGAAGCATCCTGGTCAGGCATCAGCAGGATTGGAGCTTCCGGTACCGAGGGCAAGGTGACGAAGGACCAGACATCGGACCAGGGACCGGTACCGCCGATGTTGATCGCACGGACGCGCCAGAAATACTTCTGGAAGTTCCCGAGATCCTTGACCGC
>PKTF01000270.1 GCA_002869275.1 Ignavibacteria bacterium
ATCAGGCCTCCGTCGGGATACTGTTCGGGCATCATCAGTCCGTTATAGCCGTCGCGGATACCCACGACCTCCCAGCCGCGCTCGATGGCACCAATGGTCACGGCACGGATGACGGCATTCAATCCGGGAGCATCTCCTCCACCTGTATTTATGGCGATACGGCGAATCTTCTTACGGCGGGGAGCATGTTTCTTTTTTCCGGCCATGGATGAAGCTTTGGGTGTCATGCGATGGATTCCTGGCTGTCATGATGAAATGGACATAGCCGCAAGATACTCAGAGACAGCAAAGAACAGCAATGACCGGAACGAACTTCCGGACTGAAACAGCTGTTAAGCTATTATTGCTCCCAACTCCGTTTACACGCTCGAATCCGATTGCGGAAAAGCGGCCGCCTGCAGTTTCATTTGGCAGCATAGCTATGTAGATTTGCCGCAAGAATATTATTAAGGCACCCCCATGGATGTACCCATTTTTTTCGCCGTCATTGGCGGCATCATTCTCGTCGGCTTCCTGGCGAACCTCCTGTTCAAGCTGACCAAGATTCCGAGCGTCCTGCTTCTGATGAGTATCGGCGTGTTTCTTGGTCCGGTCACCGGCTGGATCGCCTCTGATGCCCTGCTCGACATCGCACCATACTTCGGCACGATGGCGCTGATCATCATTCTCTTCGAAGGCGGTCTGGAACTGGACATCATGACGGTGGTGCGACAGGCCTCGAAGGCTACTGTCCTTGCCGTGGGTGTCTTTGCCGTGAGCCTGCTGCTCGTATTCGGCTTCGCCCTGTACGTCATGGAGATGTCCACGCTCAACGCACTGCTGCTCGCGGCCGTCCTGGCGGCCACATCTCCGGCGATCTGTATTCCGGTAGTACAGGGACTCAGCGTCCGTGATGAAATCAAGACCATCGTCAAGCTCGAATCGGCCCTGGGTGATGTGCTGCTGATTGTTTCCGTGCTGCTCCTCGTGAATTTCGACAGCACGGGGTCGCAAGGTTTCGGCAGCGTCATCATGAGCTTCGTCACCTCCTTCGGCGTCGCGTTCGTCGTCGCATCCATCGCAGGCGTGCTGTGGTCACGCCTTATCGCCTGGATGGGCAAAGAGCCCCTGGCCTACATGCTGACGCTGGGATTCATGTTCCTCCTCTATTTCATGGTCGAGGAAATGCACGGCAGCGCCGCCATCGCCGTACTGATGTTCGGTCTGGTGCTGGAAAACATGGAAGTGATGACGAGCAAGATCGGACCCCGGCTCCTTCGACTTGCGGGGATCGACATCGACTCAGAAAAATTCATCCTGAACCAATTCATCAAAAACATCACGCAGGAACTCTCTTTCCTGCTCCGCACATTTTTCTTCGTGTATCTCGGACTCCTGCTGGACTTCGGCGATCTCACCTGGGTGATCGGACTCTTCATCATCGGTATTTCAGCCCTGCTCCTGATCGGTCGCTGGCTGATGATGCAGCTGTTCAAGAGAATGAGCCGCGGCTTCACTGAGGGTGAACAGCAGGTCATCATGGCCATGCTGCCACGCGGGCTCGCAACAGCGGTCATGGCTCTTCTGCCCTTCCAGCAGGAAGCCATCGCCGGAACGGAGATGCTTCCACTGTACGCGTTCGGCATCATTGTGCTGACAAACCTCTTCATGACAGGAAGTGTGATCTTCGCCGAACGGAAATTACGTGGCGAACGGAAACAGCGCGAGCAGCCGCTTGCCGTCGGCTATGCCGGTGATGTGGATGCGAGTGTGCTGCCATCTGTCGAATCCGAAGGCGCCGCCACTGTCACGGACGCCACTGCCGGTCCCACCAGAGAGGCGGCGAGTCTGCAGGATGCGGAAATGGAACAGGCGGTTCCGAAAATGCACATGGATGCGACCGAAGCAGCCACATCTTCGAGTCCTGAGACACCTGCCGATGCCCACGGCAAAGGCACGTCGGAACGGCACACCTCGAAGGCGGCCGCGGAGGACGATTTCAGTCTGGCCGGTGAGGAAGCCTTCCACCCCTTCGATTCACAGCTGTTTTCTTCCGATGAAGAGGAAAGCGAGACAGCACCGAAAAGCTTCACCGACTGGATGGCACGCGCATTCGGCGTCCACCTCGGTGACCGTGAACGTGGCTATCTCGAGGCCTATCGCTCAGCACATATCAGCCAGCCGCTGTTCTGGATCCAGGTCATCATCGCCGCGGCGATCACAACGCTCGGACTCATTCTCGACCAGTCCGCCATCATTATCGGCGGTGCAATGATCATGCCCATCATGTTCCAGGTACTGGCTGCGGGGCTTTCGCTCGCGTCGGGAGAAATTTACCTGTTGCTGCGCACGTTTTTCAAGATGCTGCTTGTCGTACTGCTTGTAGTGATACTCTCCGCTATCCTGGCCGACTTGCTTCCGTTCACGGAGGTCACGGCGGAAATCGCTTCACGCACGCGTCCCACGATCGTGGACTTCCTGATCGCACTCTTCGGCGGTATGGCCGGAGCGGTAACCATTTCCCGGAAAAACCGTTTCGTTCAATTCCTTCCGGGAGCGATCATCGCCATTACGCTGCTGCCCCCACTGGCGGTTATGGGCTTCTC
>PKTF01000043.1 GCA_002869275.1 Ignavibacteria bacterium
ACCCCTCAGGCATACGGGAACTACATACTGAATTTCACGGCAGGCAGTGACCTCTGCGATATCAGCGCACAGGCTTCGGCGAGCTACAGCCTGGCTCCTCATACCGCCGATGTCTCTGCTACGAGCCTCGATTTCGGTGTACTTGGGTTTGGAGCGAATGGCACAGTCAGCGTCAGCGTGAGCAATCCCCAGGGCAGTCCCATGCGTGTCCGCCTGCAGCTTCCCGTACATCCGGATATCACGCTGCAGAGTCCGGCTGCCACAGACACCGTGCTGCAACCCGGTGAGGACATCGACATCATTCTGCGTCTCGATGCTGCAACTGCCGGCGACATTGCCGATCTCTTACGCATTTTCACGACACAGGTCTGCGACGATTCGGTAGATATTCCCATCACGGGCAGAATCGACGCGGCCGTCGCGGCGGTTTCCGTCCCGGATCTCGAAGCATGGATCGGTGAGCGCATCACCATTCCGGTGCGCCTCGACAATGCGTCCAATCTTGATATCACCGGTACGCGGTCCTTCACCGCTGATCTCGTCTTCAACCGCAGTATGCTCTGGCCCGAAGAGATCACGAGCGAGAGCGGGAGCGCGACGTACACGACCGTTACCGAGGGCGACAATCTGCGCGTTCGGATCATGGTAGATCAGACAGCCTCACCCGCACCGGGGGCGATGGCGGAGCTGACCTGCCTTGTTCTTCTCGGTAACGACGACACCACCCCGTTGACTCTCCAGGAGTTCGAGTGGAGCGAAGGTACGGCTTCCACCACGACGAGCAGCGGCAGTTTCCTCACGCACGGGATCTGCGATGCCGGCGGACAGCGCCTGATCGCCCTGCCGTCCACGATGACGTTGTTCCAGAATGTTCCCAATCCGTTCAATCCGACGACGGAGATCAGCTTCTACCTCCCTGAGGAGAGCGATATCGATCTGCGGGTGTACGATGCCGTCGGACGGGAAGTCGCTGTTCTCGCACGCGGTAAGTACTCCGATGGTACACACCATGTTACTCTCGATGCGTTGGGATTTGTGTCGGGTTCGTACTTTGCCGTACTCCGCAGTGGGTCGGAGATCAGGATGAAGAGGATGATCATGATGAAGTGATCATGGCTCAGGGAGCATGGCTCAAGGAGCAGGATCATGGCTCAGGGATCATGGCTCAGGGAGCATGGCTCAATGAACAGGACCATGGCTCAGGGAGCATGGCTCAATGAACAGGATCAGGGTGCATGATTGTTATCTGGGACCTGCGGTGTGTTTGATGAGGCCTGAGAGTGGCCTGATGACATCGGCTAACTCCTTTCGAAGTTGTTCTCTGCCGGATTCACTGACGATGCCCTGGATGTGCAGGACATCAATAATGGCAGCGCATTCGAGGGCCGAGGCCTTCGCGGTCCGAAAAAAGCGCCTCCTCTCCGTCGCGGTACTCTTGCCGTTCCCTTCTGCGATGTTATACAGTATCGATTCAACAGCTCTCGATAATTGATCGCGAGTATTCCGTTTCTGGCTATCCAGTCGATTGACATACACGAAGATGCTCTCTGAGAATACCTTCGCGTTCTGATACGCACCTAATTGTTCATGATCAAAAGTCACCATGTTCAATTCTCCCTATTGACTAATGTAACCGCAGTGTAGTCTCTCGAGCCCTGCCAATCCAGTCCATAATCCAGAACCTTGCACCGTGCACCATGATCCTGCTCCCTGAGCCCTGCCTCCTTGCGCCATGATCCTGCTCCCCTGAGCCCTGCCTCCTTGCGCCATGATCCTGCTTCCCTGAGCCCTGCCTCCTTGCGCCCTGATCCTGCTCCCTGAGCCCTGAACCATACACCCGTGTAAATTCAGAAAAATTATCGAAAGGTCACATCGGCATCGAAGCGAATAGCATCCGGAGTGATCAACGTACCAGTATTGCTCAGCGAAACCGGGGTGTCGACGAACTCATACCGTGTATCAGAGAACGATCGTGCGGGCATGGGAATCCGAATCGACGTACTGATCAGCGCCGGAATCTCAACCGGGGAAATCAGCTCTTCCACCTGGAGCGGAATGCGTTCCTCCCAGGGGATCTCCCAGCCCAGGAGTGATACGTGCAGAGTCGCAGTCAGAAACACGGAACGCCGTTGGGGGTAAAGGGCGATGGTTCCAGGACGCGTCCCGGCGCGCAGCCTGAAGGCGATAGTGTCACGAAGGACGAGTTCCACGCGCGGCTGGGAACTGGCGGGAATACCGGTGTACCTCCCTGATACCGCGATTTTCCCTTCCCCTTCGAGTTCGAGAGCAATATTCAATGCATCGCTGCGCTGCGAGACGATCGAGGCCCGTCGGAGGTTCAGCCGGACAGTCCCGGTATCGATATCAAGTCGATTGGTGTACCGGATACCGAGTACGCTTTTTCGTTCTTCCAGAAGCGGTCGGGTTGGAGGAAATACGACGATGAGGTCATCGCTGCGCTGGGAGGCTAGCGCACCCAGTACGGTATTGAGAACAGAAAGCTTGATTGCGGTACTGATGTCGCGCTCCGACGCCATTCGCTGTTCGTACCGTATCAGCGGAGACTCGGCGCGCCGAAGT
>PKTF01000352.1 GCA_002869275.1 Ignavibacteria bacterium
GCGATACTTCGTTCCTTCATACGGCCGGCGAACCACCGCACGGCCTGAATACTCGTGAGGATGACGCCGTCATATGAGCCGATCTTCGCCAGAGCGCTGTCAAGTTCCTGCCACGATTCGGGCGGCGCGATGCGGATGAGCGGAATGCGATGGACGTCGATTCCAGCCTCATGCAGGACCTGCTCGAAACCTGGTGTGGCTTCAGGACGCGTATACAGGACGCGATATGCGCGCTCGGCGCTCATGCGGTCAGGGCTGCTCGGCGCGGATCTCGTCGAGAATCTCACGGGCGCCATTTGCCAGGAGCTTCCGTGCCACCCGGCGTCCGAGTGCCGCGGCGTGACTGAGGCGCGAATCGCTGCCGCGTGTGTCGAGGCGCAGCGCGCCGTCAATCGATGACACCATGGCATCCAGCAGCAGCTGATCCTTCTCCATGCGGGCAAAAGCGCCGATGGGCACCTGGCAGCCGCCTTCGAGTTCATGCAGCAGCGCGCGCTCGGCCCAGGCAGCTGCGGCGGTGACTTCGTGATGCAGTGACGCAGTGTAGCGTGCCGTTTCCTTGTCGTTTTCACGGATTTCGATGCCCAGCGCACCCTGTCCGACTGCGGGCAGGATCAGATCGGTCGGAATCACCTGCGCGATGCGGTCTTCCCAGCCGAGACGCTTCACGCCGGCATAGGCGAGCATCATGCCGTCCCACTTCGACTTGTCGAACTTCTTCATCCGCGTATTGAGATTGCCGCGGATGTCGACGATTTCGAGGTCGGGACGCAGGTGTTTGAGCTGAGCGGTGCGCCGCAGGCTGCCCGTGGCGATCACGGCACCTTCGGGCAGATCGGCCAGCGACTTCCACTTTTTCGAAATCAGTACGTCGTTGACCTTCTCACGCCGGGTGATGGCGGTGATTGTGAGACCCTCGGGCGTCTCCGTCGGCAGGTCTTTGAGGCTGTGCACGGCCACGTCCACGCGCCCGTCGAGCAGTGCGTTTTCGATCTCGCGGGTGAACAGTCCCTTATCGCCGATTTTCGACAGCGACTGGTCGAGAATCTTGTCGCCCTTGGTCTTGATGATCTTGAGTTCCACGTTCAGGCTGCGATAGCGCTTTGTGAGCGCGGCCTGCACGAATTCCGCCTGCCAGAGGGCGAGCGCGCTGCCGCGCGTTCCGATAACGAGTGTGTGTTTCATGCGTCCTGTGAGTCGGTGGAAGATTCGTTGATGTGTTCCTCGGAAAGATCGAAAAGGTCGCGCACGAGCTGGATGCGGTTGCTCAACTCGGAGCTGTCATGCGCCGGTTTGCGGATGCCGACCATGGTCGGATGCAAAAGCTTGTTGATGATGCGCCGGGTCAGCTGTTCGACGCTGTCAAACGATTCGCTGTCAATCTTGTTGCGGAAGCGTTCGACCTCGCTCATCCGTACATGCTCGAATTTCTCGCGCAGCTGTGCGATGGTCGGGGCGGCCTCGAGAGTGTTGTACCAGAGGAAGAAATTGACGACCTCCTCGTTGACAATCCCTTCCGCGCGTGGAATTTCCTGCCGTCGCTGCTCGAGGTTCCGGTCGATGATGCTCTGGATGGCGTCGAGGTCGTTGAGGAAGACGTTGCCGAGTTTGTTGACCTTCGGATCGATATCCCGCGGTACGGCGAGGTCGAGCATGAGCAGCGGACGGTTCTGCCGTTTCTTCATCGCGCGCTTGACCGCATCGTAGGTGATGACCGGTTCGGTGGCGGCTGTCGCGGTGACCACGATGTCATATTCCTGCAGTGTCTCCTCGAAGCCCTCGAAACGCACGGGACGCGCATGCAGCTCTTCGGCGAGCGTGACGGCGTTTTCATAGGTGCGGTTGGTGATGCTCATGTGTTCGACGCCCTTGTCGCGCAGGTGCCGGGCCGCGAGGGCGCTGGTTTCACCGCTGCCCACGATCAGTGCATGTTTGCGGTGCATGTCGGAGAAGATCTTGCGCGCCATCTCCACGGCAGCAAAGCTCACGCTCACCGCACCGATACCCACGCCGGTCTCGCTGCGCACGCGCTTTCCCGCATGCAGAGCGCCCATGTACATATGGCTGAAGACGTTGCCGATGCTGCCGGCGTTGACGGCCAGTTCGTACGACTGCTTCACCTGTCCGAGGATCTGCATGTCGCCGAGGATCTGTGAATCGATGGCCGAACCGACCTTGTAAAGGTGCGTGACGGCACCGCAGGAGAACAGGCGGAAGAAATGCTCGTCTTTCAGTTCTTTTTCGGGCCGCAGGCGGCGAAGTTCGGTAATAAGCCGTTCGCCATCCATGCCTCCGTCGACCGGAATGGCATAGAATTCCGTACGGTTGCAGGTGGAAACGATGCTCGCTTCCTGGAACAGCGTACCCTGGTGTTCGCTGAGGAAGCGCGAGATCTCCTCGTCCGTCAGGTGCAGACATTCCCGTACGGTGACGGGGGCGGTATGGTGATTGACGCCGACAGCGAAAATCATGCCCGAAACCCTTTCTCCTTCAGTTCGCTATGGAAACGCATGCGTATCATCACATGAACCTGTGAAATTCGCTGAGGAAGGCGTTGACGACGGTCATCGAAACGA
>PKTF01000157.1 GCA_002869275.1 Ignavibacteria bacterium
ACGGCGACGACTTCGTCAGGATTCACGCCTTTGTGCGGTTCCTTGCCGAACAGCTCCTTGACCACGTCCTGTACGCGCGGAATGCGGGTCGAACCGCCAACAAGAATCACTTCGTCGATTTCACTCGGGGTGAGTCCGGCATCTTTGAGCGCTTCCTTGCAGGGATCGACGGTGCGTTTGACAAGGTCGTCGGTCAGCTGTTCGAATTTCGTGCGGCTGATGGTCGTGTTGAGATGCTTCGGTCCCTCGGCGGTCGCGGTGATGAACGGAAGGTTCACCTCGGTCTGCATGAGGGTAGAGAGCTCCATTTTGGCTTTCTCCGAGGCCTCACGCAGCCGCTGCAGCGCCATGGGATCAGAGCGCAGGTCCACGCCTTCGGCGGTTTTGAATTCGTCGGCGAGGAAGTCGATCAGTCGCTGATCAAAATCGTCACCACCGAGATGGGTGTCGCCGTTGGTCGATTTTACCTCGAAGACGCCGTCCCCGAGCTCAAGGATGGAGATATCGAACGTGCCGCCGCCCAGATCATAGACAGCGATTTTCTGCTGAATGTTCTTTTTGTCGAGTCCGTACGACAGGGCTGCCGCCGTTGGTTCATTGATAATGCGGCGGACCGTGAGTCCCGCGATTTCGCCTGCATCCTTGGTGGCCTGACGCTGCGAATCGTTGAAGTACGCCGGCACGGTGATCACCGCTTCGGTGACTTTTTCACCGAGGTACTCCTCCGCAGATTTCTTCAGGGCCTGAAGGATGACGGCGCTCAGCTCAGGCGGTGAATACACGCGATCGTCGATCTTGACGCGGGCGGAATCGTTTTCACCCTTTATGACGTTGTACGGTACTTCGCTGATTTCATTCGCGACTTCGTCGTGACGGCGTCCCATGAAACGTTTGATCGAGTACACGGTATTTGTGGGATTGGTGACGGCCTGGCGCTTCGCGGCATTGCCGACGACGCGTTCGCCGTCTTTCTTGAATCCGATCATCGAGGGAGTTGTGCGTCCGCCGTCGGAATTCGGAATGACGGTCGGCGTCGTGCCTTCCATCACCGCAACGACGGAGTTCGTTGTTCCCAGGTCGATGCCTATGATTTTACCCATTGATGCTTAGCTCCTGATAGTATTGATATTGGTTCTTCTGAATTTCGCTTATGAAATGTTGATGTTGCGTTCCTGCGACGATGCGTCCTGCTTTTTCTTCATACTGATCGTAAGCAGGCCGTCTGTCATCGAAGCGGCAAGGCTGTCCGCATCGATGTCTTTCGGGAGGGCGATTTCACGCCTGAACTCTCCGAAGGAACGTTCGGTACGAAGCACAACGATATTCTCAGCATGTTCCGGAGCCTTTTTGCTGCCGCTGATCGTCAGCACGTTTTCCGCGTATGACAATTGCACGTCAGTTTTTGCCATGCCGGGCAGCTCCACGATGACATGGATGTGTGCATCATCATGAAATACATCGGTCCGGGGTTCAAATCCCTTCCCGAATTCAAAGGAGAAGGTTTCGGGAAATTCATCAGCGAACTTCCGCATGCGCTGCGAGAGAAATTCCATTTCCTTCATCGGGTCAAACTTGATATGCGGCATTCCAACCTCCATTCGTTCATGATTCTATGTACGTCATAAAGAATTGCAACAATCGTACCAAGTGTTTATTGATCTGTTTTGAGCGCCCCATGAGTTCAAAGTCAGCCAAAATGACAGGTTTTCAATTTAAATACGACAGAGTGACAGGTACGGTACTGTCAATTCGTCAGATGTATCAATCGGGTGTTTTAGGATGTCATTGTTTAGCACATATGACTTTCCTACATTTGTTGTTTACTCAACAATGCGCATGAAACAGCTTATCCTACATCCGCTTCTTCCAAAACTGGGCGAGCTCGCATCGGAGCTCGGCATTGATGCCTATGTCGTTGGCGGATACGTACGTGACGCTCTCCTCGGTCGTGAGACGAAGGATATCGATGTTTCCGTCGCCGGCGACGGCATCGCCTTCGCCCATGAGGCGCAGAAGGCGCTGCACGGGTCGCAGGTCGTTGCCTTTGAGAAATTCGGTACAGCCAGGCTTACCATCGACGGTACGGAATGCGAATTCGTGGGCACGCGGCGCGAAGTGTACGAAAAGAATTCACGTAAGCCGCGAGTGGAAATCGGGACCATTGAGGACGATCTCCGTCGGCGTGATTTCACGGTCAATGCGCTGGCGATCCGACTTGTGCCAGGGGGCGAGCCGCAGATCATTGATCCGTTCGGCGGACTCGCAGACCTTGATCGGCGTCTGCTGCGCACGCCGCTGGATCCCATGACAACCTTTTCTGAAGATCCGCTGCGGATGATGCGGGCCTTCCGTTTCGCCGCGCAGCTGGAATTCGACATCGATCCGGCAGCACTCGAAGCGGTACGCGCGATGCGCGATCGAATCGCGATTGTCTCCATGGAGCGTGTCAGAGACGAATTTCTTAAAACTCTGGCCTGTGCCAAGCCCTCGGTGGGACTGATTCCGATGCAGGAAAACGGGCTGATGGAATTCATTTTTCCGGAACTGCATCATCTCGCCGGAGTCGATCAGCGCTCCATTGAGTATCCGGACGGGGTGAAAAACTTCCATCACAAAGATGTCTTCTACCATACGATGAAAGTGCTGGACAACCTTTCCGAGGTGAGCGAGAACATCTGGCTCCGCTTTGGCGCACTCCTGCATGACATCGCCAAACCCAAAACCAAGGGGTTCGTCGAAGGTACGGGGTGGACGTTTCATGGTCACCCTGAAAAGGGCGCACGTATGGTCAAACCCATTTTTCGCCGGATGAAGCTTCCGCTCGAGGCCATGTCGTTTGTCAAGAAAATGGTGATCCTCCACCTGCGTCCCATCGCACTCATCAACGAGAAGGTGACAGACGCCGCCGTGCGCCGACTGCTTTTCGACGCGGGCAGGGATCTTGACGATCTCCTGAAACTGTGCCGCTCAGACATCACATCAAAAAACCCGAAGCTGGTCAAGCGGTACCTGAGAAACTACGACGTGCTGGTGCAGCGCATGAATGAAGTGGAATCGCGTGATCGGCTGCGCAACTGGCAGCCGCCCGTCGATGGACAGACCATCATGGAGGTCTGCGGCATCGGTCCGGGCATCGCGGTTGGCATACTCAAAACCCGTATCGAAGACGCGGTGCTCGATGGCGTGATTCCCAACGAGCATGAAGCGGCGCTCGCATATCTGAAGGAGATCAAGGACGAAGTGCTGAATGCTCCCGAGCAGAAAAAGCCACGGTCGCGGAAAAGCCAGCTCGACAGTCTTCCAAAAGACCTCGAGGACTGAAACTTTCAGGGATCTATTACGTTTTTATAAGTCGGGAAGAGCGATACACAGCCCGAAAATCAATGTTAAAAAGGAAGCACCATTCTCATGAAGATGCGCACTATTATTACAGCTTTCGCCATCGCCGCGATTAGTGGGATGCCCGCAGCTGGGCAGCAGGCTGATGCGCAGAGCTATTCTCTGCAGCAATGCATCGACATCGGACTGAAACACAACATCGAAATTCTCCGTTCTCGCACAGACATCGAACGCAGCAGAGCCGGAAAGACCGAGGCCCTGGGCGCCTTTCTCCCGGGCGTGCGAGCCAGCGGTCAGTGGACACGTTATGATCGTGACCAGATCGGGTTTCGCGGCGACAATTTTTACGTGACAAGGAACTCGTACAACTATAGCGTTCAGGCGGGACTGACTCTTTTCGACGGTATGCGCAATTTCAATACCGTGGACCAGAGTCTTCTCAACTTCGAAGCATCAGAGCTGGGATACATGCGCAGCCGTGAAAGCATCATCTATCATGTGCAGCAGGGGTATTTCAACGTCCTGCGTTTTGAACAGCTGATGAAGGTTTCGGAGAGCAACCTCGCGCGCAGCCGCGGACAGCTCGAGCGCATCGAGGAAATGAACGCGGTCGGTTCGGTACCAAAAGCCGATGTATTTCGCCAGCAGGTGACGGTCGGTAACGACGAACTTGCCGTACTCGAATCCCGCAATAACTTCCGCAATGCGCTGGTGGATTTTCAGGCCCTGCTCGGAGTCAATCCCCGGCCCGATTTCCAGCTCGAGAAATCGGACATCCCGGCGTCCATCACAGATGAAGACGTAGCCGGATACCGCGTATCGATCGGTGAATTCACCGACATGGTGAACCTGGCCCTGCAGTCGCGCACGGATTATCGTCAGTCCGAGCTCGGGGTGCAGAGCGCGGAGAAAAGTGTGTCCATCGCTTCATCCGGACACTGGCCGACGGTCTCGGCGTTCGCCCAGTACTCCTGGAACAACCTTGAGCTGGCGGATTTCGACGTGTACGACCGCTTCTATTACGGCGTGAGCCTGAACGTCCCGATCTTTTCCAATTTCCAGGTCTCGAGCAATGTGCAGAGATCGGAGATGTACCTGCGCGACTCCGAATACGCGCATGAACAGCTGCGTCGGAGCATCGCAACCGAAATCATGAAAGCATTGAATAATCTGGAAATGGCGGAAAAGAATGTCGATATTTCCAGGAAGAAACTGCTCTCGGCCCGTGAGGATCAGCGTATCGCGCAGGAGCGGTACCAGCTCGGAGGCGGAACGCTCCTCGATCAGATCACGGCCAACGCCAATCTCACGCTGGCGGAAGCTGACGTCGTGAACGCGCGCTTCAACTATCTGACCGCGCAGAAGCAGATGGATTATCAGCTCGGAAGAAATCAATAACCACTGAGCATACAGAGGCATCATCTCATGGCGAAGAACGCTAAGAACAAAAAGAAGAAGATTATCATTTTTTCAGCACTGGGTGTGCTGCTCGTGATTGTCATCATCGCCGTGGTCGTCGGCAGCCAGAAAGACGATATCATCGTAGTGCAGACCGAGAAGGTGGGACTGAGAACCATCACACAGGTCGTCGAAGCCACGGGACGCATTCAGCCGCAGACACAGGTGAAAATCAACGCCGAAGTGTCCGGAGAAATCATCGAGCTTCCGGTGGAAGAAGGCGATATAGTCAAGAGGGGGCAGCTACTCGTTCGTATCAAGCCGGATTCCTACACCGCGCAGCGAGACCAGGGCATCGCAAACCTGAACCGCACCAAGGCCATGCTCGTGCAGCGCGAAGCTGATTATCGCAAGATTGATAGTGAGTACAAGCGTCAGCAGGAGCTGTTCGGTAAGGGCCTCATCTCCGAATCCGATGTGGAATCGATTCGCAGCACGTTCGAGATTGCCAAGGCAAATGTCGATGCAGCCCGCTTCGATGTGCAGAACGCGCAGGCCAGCCTCTCACGAGCCAATGAGGACCTGAACAAGACGGCCATCTATTCTCCCATCGACGGCGTGGTGACGCAGCGTATATCAAAGCTGGGTGAACGCGTATCCGGTTCGAGCTTTACCCAGGGTACGGAGATCATGACTGTCAGCGACCTGAGCATCATGGAGTCGCGCGTAGAAGTCAATGAGAACGACGTCGTCCTCATCAACATCGGTGACACGGCCCGTATCGATGTGGACGCGTATCCTGACCGCCTGTTCAACGCCACGGTGTATCAGATCGCCAATACTGCGACGACACGCGGTATGGGTACGCAGGAAGAGGTGACGAACTTTGAAGTGCGTCTCATCATCGCGACCGAGGACGAGGAGTTTCGTCCGGGAATGTCGTGCTCCGCGAAAATCGAAACCGAGACGCGGTCCAATGTCATCGCCGTTCCGCTGCAGAGTGTGACGACGCGTGAGAAGGAGCGCAAGGAAGGCGATGCGGTCGAAGAAGAGCGCGAGGATTTCGGTGAGGTGCAGATTGAAGGTATCACCGATCGCGAAGAAAAGGAAAAGGACAAACCACAGGAAGTGGTATTTATCGTCCGTGACGGCCGAGCGCGCAAACTGGAAGTACAGACCGGGATCAGCAGCGATACCTATATCGAAATCGAAACCGGTGTTGAAGAAGGTATGGAAATCGTCAAGGGCAGCTATCGCGCGATCAGCCGTGAACTCGACGACAGTACGCGCGTGCGCATCGACAACAAGATTTCCCGCCGCAAGATGTTCAGTAACTAACGGAAGCGACCATGCCTCTTATTCATATCAAGGACGTCGTCAAAACCTACGACATGGGCGCGGAGCTCGTGCATGCTCTTTCGGGTGTGTCGCTGGACATCGAGGAAAACGAGTATGTGGCGATCATGGGACCGTCGGGATCGGGCAAATCGACGCTGATGAATGTCATCGGCTGTCTCGATACACCGACTTCGGGACTGTATGAATTCACCGATCAAAATGTCGGTGATCTCGATGACAACGAACTGGCCGAGATCCGCAACCGTAAAATCGGCTTCGTCTTTCAAACCTTCAATCTTCTGCCTCGTTCGACAGCACTGCACAACGTGGAACTGCCTTTGATTTACTCGGGTGTCACCGCGCAGCAGCGCCGCGAGAAAGCGGAACAGGCCCTGGTGTCCGTCGGACTCGGCGATCGCATGACACATAAGCCGAACGAACTCTCCGGCGGCCAGAGACAGCGTGTCGCCATCGCACGTGCACTGGTGAATGATCCTTCAATCATCCTCGCGGACGAACCCACGGGGAACCTCGATTCCAAGACCGGGATCGAGATCATGCAGCTGCTCGTCGATCTGCACGAGAAGGGCAATACGATTATCCTCGTGACGCATGAAGAGGATATCGCCGCACACGCACACCGTATCATCCGTCTTTTCGATGGCAAAATCGCAAGCGACGAAGTAGTAGCCGAACCACTCATCTACGCAAAGGCGGAGTAAGCTGCTATGCTCAGGCTGCATGATTTCAAAGAAGGTATCCGCATCGCCCTCACGGCGATCGGAGCGAACAAGATGCGCTCTGTCCTGACGACTCTCGGCATCGTCATCGGTGTCGTCGTGGTCACGTTGATGGCCACGGTGATCGAAGGCCTCGGAGGTGCACTCGACAAGAGCATCAGTTCGCTGGGTACCGACGTGTATTACCTGAGCAAATGGGACTGGTTTGGCGGCGAATGGTGGAAAGCCAGAAACAGAAAGGATGTCACCGTCGAACAGGCGGAACGTCTTCGGGATAAATTTCAACTCGCAGAAGCCGTGGTGCCTGTCGCCAGTACCTGGCAGCGTACGATGAAGTACAAGAACCGCTCGGTCAAAGGTAATGTGAACGGTACCGATCCGACATACGAGATTACCTCGGGCGTCGTGCCCGAGGACGGTCGCTTCTTCAATCTGTATGAATCCAATTCCGGTCGTCCCGTTTGCGTGATCGGATACGATGTAGCGAAAAACCTGTTCGAACGGGAAGACCCGATCGGCAAGACCATCAAAATATCCGGGTACAGTTACCGCGTGATCGGTGTGTTTGAAAAAGAGGGAGATTTCCTCGGCACCAGCATGTTCAGCAAGGACACGCAGGCGTTTATCCCACTGCCGAACTTCCTGAAGATCTTCGGCACGAACCGCAGCATCGATATTCATGTGAAGATGTGGGAAGGGGTGGATAAAGAGTCTGCGAAAGAAGAGATGATCGGCGCCTTCAGGGAAATCCGTGGAGTACCTCCGGGCGAAGAAAACGATTTCGGTGTGAATACCCAGGATTTCCTCAAGCAGGTGTTCGATGGGGTCGTCAGCACCATCGGGATCGTCGGTTTCCTCATCACGTCGCTTTCGCTGCTCGTGGGCGGTGTGGGAATCATGAATATCATGTTTGTTTCGGTCAAGGAACGCACGAAGGAGATCGGCACCCGGAAGGCCCTCGGCGCAAAACGCCGTTCTATTCTTTTTCAATTCCTGATCGAAGCCGCCACAATCTGCATGATGGGGGGATTGCTTGGACTTGCGATATCCTGGCCGCTCAGCCTGATCATCGACGAAGTGCTGCCATCGAGTATGCCGCTGTGGGTGGTCGGACTTTCACTCTCGATCTCGATTGCCGTCGGACTCATCTCCGGCATCGTACCCGCGTACACAGCTGCAAAGATGAATCCGGTGGATGCACTGCGCTATGAGTAAACGATGCATCTTGGCGAAAGCATATCGACGACCTGGCAGACACTGCGCGGCAACAAACTGCGTGCCTTCCTGACCCTTCTGAGCATCGCCATCGGCGTGTTCTCCATCATTTTTGTCATGACCTCGCTCGGCGCCCTGCAGAACAGTATCGAGGGCGGACTCAGCGCGCTCGGATCCAATACCTTCCAGGTGCAGAAGTATGCAAACAACGAGGGTGGTGGACCCGGCTGGCATATGCGGACGCGGAACAGGCAGGACCTGACATACGCACAGGGGCTCAAGGTGCTGGAAGGCACAACGGGTGCGAAACACATCGGACTCGAAGTGTGGAAGTTCGGCGTGGAGGTTCGCTGGCGGAATGTGAAAACCAATCCCGACATTTTCCTCGCAGGGGAAACCCCCGGTGGACTTCCTACAAATCAGTGGGACATTGATCTCGGACGCGGTATCATGCAGTCGGATCTGGATCTGAATCGCAAAGTTGTCGTGCTTGGCTCCGAACTCGTACGCATGCTTTTTCCGCCGTCCTACAACCCCGTGGGTAAAACCGTATCCGTCGGAGGGCGGCGCTTCAAGGTCATCGGAACGCTGGAAGCGAAGGGAGGGCTCTTTGGAAACCAGGACAAGTACTTCATCATTCCAATCACAACGTTCTTCGAGGCATATGGCCGACGTCGCTCTATCCACATCATGGTGCAGGCGCGGTCGCGTGAAAACTTCGAGCAGGTGCAGGATGAGGTGATCGGCATTCTGCGCGCCGCACGCGACGTTCCACCCGGTGAGGAAAATGACTTCGCCCTGTTTTCAAATGAATCCGTGATACGCCAGTTCAACGAGGCTACCGGCATGGTACGGATAGGCACGCTCGCGATAGCGGGAGTTGCGCTGCTGGCTGCCGGCATCGGCATCATGAACATCATGCTTGTTTCCGTGACCGAACGGACCCGTGAAATCGGCATTCGCAAGGCCGTGGGCGCAACGCGTGGGTCCATCGTATCGCAATTCCTGTCGGAAGCCGTGGTGATCACTATCCTGGGCGGTCTTATCGGAATTGTTTTTGGTCTTCTGGCGGGGAACATCCTCGCCGTGGCACTGGAAATCGATCCCGTCATACAGTTTGGTTGGATCGGTTTCGGCATTGCCGCATGCGTGGTGGTCGGTGTAAGTTTTGGTACGTATCCGGCCTGGAAAGCCTCCAACCTCGATCCCATCGACGCCCTGCATTACGAATAGGGAATCTCTTTGCAGAGGAAGGTGTTTTATTCGTATACTTCCCTGGTGGCATTGAGGTAAACCATTATGGATAAAAAAGATACCAACCGTACGATACAGCGCGACGATTATCCGGAAGACGATGTACGTTTCTGTCTGAATTGCAACGACATGGATGAACTTGCTCTCAGCGAGGAAGCCGCGCAGCTCGACCAGATCCAGAATCGTTTCGATAATTGCCGTAAAACCGGGAGATTCGACGGTGATTTGTGTGCGCGCATCTTCGTCGCAGACGATGAAATTGACTCGCCGGATATCTTTGCGCAAGAGGACGAAGACGTGTAGTTTGCGTGTATGAAAACGCAACTTCTCTTACTGCTGATCCTTCCGATCATCATTCCCCATCATCTCTATTCACAGCCTGTGCTCGATTCTGCAGCTGCAGAAGGGCGACTGTTATTCGCTCCTCTGGTCGCGCATCACATCGAGCCACGAATGGGTTTCTCCCGGCTCGCCGGTGAGGATCGTCTGCGCCTCGACATCGGCAACTCGGTGGACCTGCTGCGCTGGGAGGATGTCGCTGAGGGATCTCTCGCCGTTGGGGCGGACTTTTTCACCTGGACGTCACTCCGTCAGGAGGAAGATTTCCATTTTCCCGTTGACGCAGTAGACTATCTGTTCGGCCTGAATGCGTCTTATAGAAAGGTTCATGACGAGAGTCTCACGATGACATATCGTCTCCGTCTCAGCCACATCAGTGCCCACATGGTGGACGGGAGTTACGAAAAAGAAAACGCCGCGTGGCGAGACGGACAGCTGCCGCGCGTGTACAGCAGGGAGTATGTGGAAGTGATCGCTGCGTCGGAGCTGTATGAGACCGTTCGCCTCTACGCTGGCGGACAGTACATCTATCACATCGATCCGGCTGAACTTGGAAAGTGGGCTGCGCAGTTCGGCGGGGAAGCAGTGCTGAGCGGTCTGCTCGGTGCAGGTGTGCATCCCTACGTCGCGCTGGATGCACGTCTGCTGGATGTCGGTGGCTGGTCTGCTTCGGTCAATGCGCAGATCGGTGTGAAGTTCGGAAGCTGGCGCGGCACCGGTGTCAACGTGTTCCTGGCCTGGTTCGATGGAAAAAGCCAGCACGGCGAGTACCACGATCAGCATTGGTCGTACTGGGGACCAGGCCTCAACATCGAATTCTGATTCCCCGCTACTGAAAGAAATCAAGAAAGGCCATACTTGTCAGTGTCAACATGGACAAACGTAATGCACGGGATTCGTTACCGGTGGAACTCGGCCATTCCTGCATTGATGCCACGGGCCATTCACCGACTTTCCGATCGCGACCGTGTGTGCATCACCATTGATGACGCACCGAGCGGAAATACTCTTGACGTCTTGCTGGAACTGTCACTGCGCCGCGCGATTCCCCTGACCTTTTTCCTCCGTGGAGACATGACGGAGCAGTTTCCGGACATTGCGGCGCAAATCGTCTCGGCTGGACATGAGGTGGGATCTCATGGATACCGCCATATTCCATCCCGTCTGCTTGATGCCGAGAGGCTGAATGATGATATTCAACGGTCGATACAGGTTATCGATGACGTGTGTGGCACCAGGCCGGTTTTGTACCGGCCGCCTTACGGTCGCTTGAGTCCGATGCTTTCAGGACTCCCCGCGAAGCATGGATGTCGTACGATTCTCTGGAACCGGATGCCGGATGACTGGGATCCGTCAATCTCGACCGCGACGCTTACGAAGCGTTTGAACGAGGTCAGTGGAGGAGACATTGTCGTACTGCATGAGCATCCTGGTCGGCAATCAATGCTTGCAGCTGCTGTCGACGCACTGGCGAACGCCCTGGAGAGGAAAGACCTTATTGCATCAACCATCACCGACGCAGAAGGACTGACGTGATCACTGCATTTCTGATTTTGCTTGTGCTGTATCTGGCGAAAATCTGGTGGTTTGCCGCCGGCTCGAAACGGGCGACTGCGCTGCTGAGCGTGGACAGGCGTCCGCCCGTATCGGTCATCGTCGCGGCGCGCAATGAGGAACGCAACATCGATGCCTGCCTGATGGGGCTGGCCGCTTTGCGGTACGAAGGCGGAGAGATGGAAATCCTGGTCGTGGATGACCAGAGTACTGACGAAACAGCTGATATCATCACGGCGTGGTGTGAGCGTGTGCCGCACATGCGCCTGCTGCAGACCAGGGGAACGGTGCACAACTTGCGTGGGAAGGCAAATGCCATCACGCAGGCTATCGAAGAGAGTACCGGCGAGATCATTCTGACCACCGATGCCGATTGTGTCGTTCCTCCGACCTGGGTGGAAGACACGGTCGCGCAGTACGATGAACAGACCGGATGTGTCTGCGGATTCACGCTGATTCGTGGTGAAGGGGTTTTTGCGGGGATGCAGGCTCTGGACTGGGCCTACCTGCTGACGATCGCGTCGGCCGGAGTGGGGTGGGATAAGTCGCTGAGCGCCGTCGGGAATAATATGTCCTTCCGTCGCAAAGCCTACGAGGATGTCGGCGGTTACCAGGGAGTCGGCTTCAGCGTCACGGAGGATTTCGTCCTCTTCAAGGCGATCTCATACGAGACGGACTGGATCGTGCGCTACCCGGTACACGCCTCGACGCTGGTTTGGAGCGAACCCTGTGGAGACCTGCGTGCGCTGTATCAGCAGAAGAAGCGCTGGGGACGCGGGGGACTCGATATTCACCCGATCGGCTTTGCCATCATGAGCGTGGGCTTCCTCATGAACGCGGCTATTATCGTGCTGCCGTTTCTCGGGCTGCCACTATGGAGCTGGTTGATCGGCGTAGCCGGGAAATTCATCGGCGACGCGTACCTGCTTCGACGTCCGCTTCGCGTGCTCGGACAGCGGCGGCTCTTCAGGTACTTTTTCATATTCGAGATCTACTACCTGATCTACGTGACCGTACTGCCATTTGTCGTGCTCCTGGGCGGTCGCGTCGTCTGGAAAGACAGAAAACTCTAGGGAAGAGCCACGCGCGTTGGACAGGTAGTGCCACGTGTTGGCAGACCCGACCGCTTACGCGATACCGGTATCCATGGAAACAGCTACCGTCACTTCGCTCATGGACAGATCGAGGATGCTTTCGAGATGCTTGAGCATCCCATTGAACTCGTCGCTTGTGACGTGGACGTTCCACTTGTCCAGGCTCTCGATGTTGTAGCGGGTGAAGAACGCTCCGGATTCATCGTATAATTCCTGGTACATCTCCACTGACACCGCACCCCATGACGCAAGCGTGGGCCATACGTTCGCGAGGCCTTTCCGGTAGTCATCAATTGATGCACGGGGACGCAGCACGTTCCGATAGGTCACGTAATACATGACAATACCTCCTCCGTAATTCGTATGTTGGGGTCTTAATCCCTACATACGCAGAAATCACGACAGAGGCAAGTCTCAGAGCATGAGAAGGCGATGCTCTGCCGGGAAGGGTGCGCAGGCGTCCTCGATCTGCGGAAGAATATCGAGACCGTATTTGTTGAGGAAGGTGGTGATATTGAGCTGGCGCTCCTGGGGCTTGCCGTCAGGCGATAGGTAGACGTGCATCTTGCTGATCTGCCTGTTGATGACATCGTCATGACGCTGCCGGTGCTGGAAAAGCTTGTCTTCGAACGAAGCGAGCGCGCGGCGGATATTGCCGGCGGTGGCGTCCGCGGGGCCCTGGAGATTATCATTCTCCATTGTCACGTCTCGGAGCAGTTCCTCGAGCATGACATCCATGCGCTGCCTGTAATTCTCTATATCGAACGTGGAGGACGAACCGTTTCCGCTGTCGATCAGCCGGTAGGCCTCATCATCCGAGAGGAACATGGAGCTGTACGGCAGGGCAAACTTGCTGAATACCTTATCCACCTTACGTTCGACCAGCGTGATGCTGCTGCGCGGAAAGATGACAGGCATCGGGACCTGGAAGTGGTCATAGGCCGGCTGCAGCTGCGCGAAATACGACACCTCGGAAGGTCCGGCAACATATGCCGCGGTGGGAAGCAGGAAGTCCTGGATGATGGGACGCAGGAGTACGTTCGGGCTGAAGCGTTCCGGATTGTTGTTGGCGAGTTCGAGAAGCTCTTCGCGGGTAAATCTCTGGCGCGTGCCTTTCAGGAAGAAACCGTATTCACTGGGTTCGATCGAGTACCGGTTTCCCTTGTGAATGCAGAACAGGTTGACGGCACGAGGCTTGATTTGCGCGTGATAGCGTTCTTCGAGTTCTGCGCTGCGTTTGATCACCTCCTCTCCTGTCGTCGGAAATGTTTCCAGTTCCTGCAGAAATACCGGTGCCGCAAGCTGCTTGATATCCGTGTCTGAAGGGTCGACGAAAATCAGTCCGCTGTCAGGGTACAATTCGTTCATCAGGCAGGCGAAAGCACTTTGCAGTGTGTCACCACTCTTGTACGTTCTCTGCAGCAGTCGCTGGATTTCATCAGAGAAATCCGTGACGGGCAGATGCTCGAACAGCTGTTTGAGCGAGTCGTCGATGCGCGCGTCGATGCGCAGCTGTCCCACGGGAGAGAGGTTTCGTGGTTCCTCTTCCTCGGGCTGCGCATACGGTACGGATACGAATTCGTTATCGGCTGTCAGGGCCCCGGCATGATTGATCTCCAGGAAATCGTGATCCTCACTTTCCAGCCAGAATATCGGGACGAAGCTATACGCCGGGAACTGCTCGGCGAGCCAACGCGCGAGATGCACTGCTGTGAGCGCTTTGTACAACGTGTATAATGGACCGGTAAAGAGTCCGACCTGCTGTCCGGTGACGACGGCAAAGGTATCGGGCCGACGCAGAAGCTCGAGGTTGCTGAACGTGTCGGGTCCACCATGATACGCCTTGTTCTGCGCTACAAGAATGTTATAGAGCTGCTCTCGAAGGTAACTTCGTCGCTCGAGCTGCTGCAAATGGGTTTCATAAGCCATGAGATCAGAAAAGTGGCCCATGAAATAATTTGGGGCGTCCGACTCGTTGTTCGCGTAGTCGAGAAACAGCTGCGGGGTACCCGGCAGTGCGGAGAAGGGCAGGGTGATCATGTGTTCCGGAAGTCGGTGTAAAGAAGAAAATATACGAGAGGGACGGTGCCGAGGCAAGGTCACACAATCTATAGATTGCACGATACGCGCACTTTCTTGTACCTTGCATCTGTCTTCAAATGGAGGACTCGGCGCAGCCGAACAGCAACCCCCGGTAACGTGACACCGGAAACTCGCGACGAGGAACATGTGTTCTTCTTGTATGGGATCAGGAAGCTGATTATCCCTCGAAAACAATGCTGTCACGGCAGCACAAGTGAATAACGGAGTAAAACATGGCCATATTTATCACCGATGAATGCATCAACTGCGGTGCCTGCGAGCCGGAGTGCCCGAATACCGCGATCTACGAAGGCGGAGCAGAGTGGGAACTCGCCGGAAAGGCATACGGTGAAGGTGATGCGGCTCCGACCGGTGCATCCGAGTTCTGGTCCGCTGATTTCTTCTACATCGTTCCGGACAAGTGTACGGAATGCGAGACTTTCCACGACGAACCGCAGTGCGCAGCGGTGTGTCCGGTAGATTGCTGTCTTCCGGATCCGAAGCATGTGGAGAGCAAAGACGAACTGCACGCGAAAGTGAAGTATCTCGACGAAATCGGCCGCTGACACAGCTGCGGCAGAAGGCGGGACACCGGCTTCAGTACCAACTGCTTCGCTCGTATTCACCCGATGAAGGAATGCACGCATGTCTTTTACCACGTTCGGTCGATTTGAACTGGCAGCCGTTCACAGCGGTACGTTCAGGCTCGACGGCGGTGCGATGTTTGGCGTTGTGCCTCGCAATCTCTGGCAGAAGTCGAATCCACCCGATGAAAAGAACCGGATTGACATGCGCATGCGAACGCTTCTCATACGAGACGGCGATCAACTGATCCTCATTGATACCGGTGTGGGAAAAAAGAACCACCCCAAATTTCAGGATATTTTTGCTATCGAATTCGCTCGGTATTCCCTGGCGGATCAGCTGCAACTTCTCGGGATCGCACCTGAGGAGGTAACGGACGTCATTCTGACACACCTGCATTTCGATCATGCAGGAGGGGCGGTCATTCAGCAGGGCGGCAGCCTTGCTCTGCAGTTTCCAAACGCCACGCATTATGTGCAGAAGGAACAGTGGGAATGGGCGCTGAATCCTTCCGAACGAGATCGCGCCAGCTATTTTCCCGAGAACTATCAGCCCATCGCGGATGCATCCCGACTGGAAATTCTCGACGGTGAAACGGAGCTGTTTCCGGATCTGCACTTGAAAATTGTCCACGGCCACACCTTCGGACAGCAGCTCGTGCGCCTTGTCGACGGGGATCAGGCGATCCTCTATGGTGGAGATCTCTTCCCTATGGTATCGCATATACCGGAACCATGGATCATGGGGTATGATCTTCAACCGCTCGTGACACTACGCGAGAAACAACAGATTCTCGCCGAGGCCGTCGAAAATCGTGATATCATTTTTTTCGAACATGATGCTGAAGCCGATGCGGCTCTCGTCGTAAAGGATGAAAAAGGCTTTCGAGCCGGTGAACCTGGTCCGCTTGCCGACGTCGTGTCCATGGCAGGGAAATAGGGCGACAGGATGACAGATCTGGTAAAAGTGATCGAGCTGAAGAAATTACGTCCGCGACGCGGAGTCGCTGTTCGTGTGCAGGATATCGAGGTCGCGGTATTTCTCATCGGCGAGCAGGTTCATGTTAT
>PKTF01000277.1 GCA_002869275.1 Ignavibacteria bacterium
GGGATTCACGGGGCTGAACGCGACATCATGCATGTCCACCCAGGCGCCGTTCGTGCCGGTCTGTTTGGTGAACTGTGTAAAGCTCTCGCCTGTGTTTGTACTGCGCCAGCTGTGAATACCACCGAGGAATACTAGTCTCTGGTCAGTCGGGTGAAAACGGATATAGAAATTGTAGTCACCCTGTCCGCGCAGCACGCGCTTCATGTTGCTCTGCGTGGAGGACGGCAGTTTTTCCCAGTTCTCGCCGTAGTCGGTCGAACGAAAAACACCGAGGAAATCCTCACTTTCGTTCGGACAATACTTGCGCGCACGCTGCATGGCGACGATCATCAGGCCGGGTACCCGTGTCGTGATATCCATGACGACGTTTCCGATGGAATCGGGATCCGGAAGGTTGTTGTTCAGCTTGTTGAACGTCCAGCGGTCGCCCTTCTCTTCAGACACATACAGCCCGTTACTGCTGCGGCCGTTGTAATAGCCGAAGGCGCAGTAGACACGATTCGCATTCAGCGGATCGAGGCGCACCGAGCGTGCCGGACCGTTCAGCACTGTGGACCAGCTTTCGCCTCCATCGGTCGTGCGCAGCACGCCGCCGGTCTGTCCGCCGAAGCTCGCCGCGACGTAGATGTAATCGGGATTCGTGGGATGAAGTTCGACATGGTTGATGGCGAAATCGGATTCACCTACCACATCGAGCATGATGTTGTTCCAGGTCAGCCCGCCGTCGGTGGATTTGTACAATCCATCACCATACACCTTGTCCCAGTTGTACGAGCCTTCTCCGGTTCCGGCATAAATGTGATCGGGATTGTTTTTGTCAATCGCGATGTGACCGATAGCGAGAGTAGGCAGATGATCGGACATCGCCGTCCAGCGATCACCACCGTTGGTGGACTTGAACACGCCGCCCGATGCCGATCCCGCATACACGATAGTCGGATCGGTCGGATGATACGCCAGGGTGCGGATGCGTCCGCCGATGGTTGACGGACCGATGAACGTCCACTGGTTCGCAAGTGCCTTTTTGGAAAATGCCGCATTGCGTCGCTGCATCTCCTGCATCTGCATCCCGCGATGCAAGCCCTCGGATATGCGCACGTCCGAGTTGAATGTGCGGGGGATGATATACCAGTCGAGATGCGGTTCGGCGCTGACCGTACCGTTCTCTACAGCCGATTTCTGTTCGGCCTTCATCTCCAGTTTCGCTTCTCTCTCCCGTGACATCAACGTCGTGACAGAGTCATCATTTGGTACATGCAGACTGATGACGATAAGGCTTGTCATGGTGAGGACGATCATCCCACGGAGCATATTCAGCTTCATTCCTGTTCTTCCTTTTTCGGCTGTAATTTTGCCTCAGACACATGACACAGTGTCTCAGGTTTCATATATTCTGTTGTCGGATCAATGTGTCAATCAGTATCGGGTACAAACCCGGTAAACACATCGTTCAAAATAGACCGCTCCCTGCATACAAGGCAATGAAATTCGGAATGACAGTGCATCCCGTCCATGGACAACAGCCTGCGGAATAGCATCGATACTGAGCAGATTCTGGAAACTGCCGAGGCCGTGGTGCGATGCAGCATCACCGCGACTCCAGTTCCGGATCTCGATCCATGTCCTGTTTCGGGCGTTGAAGGCGTCTTCGTCACCATCCGCATCGACGAAGACCTCCGCGGCTGCATCGGCTACCTGCAGCTGGAGGGCAGCTTCACCGACACGCTGTGCGATGCGGCACGAAAAGCCGCTACGACCGATTTCCGCTTTCCTCCGATCGAGGAAGATGAACTCGACGGCATGACGGTGGATGTCACGTTGCTGGGAAAGGCCGAACCGGTCTCTGACCCGCTGGATTTTGTCATCGGTAGGCATGGACTCATACTGGAAGCCGGAAGCAAGCGGGGCTTATTGCTGCCGCAGGTGCCGGTGGAACATCGCTGGGACAAGGAAGAATTTCTCGATGCGCTGTGTAAAAAAGCCATGGCGCCGCCCGACACCTGGCGTTCCCCAGCCGCACAGCTGTCCCGCTTCGAAGGTCTTGTTCTGAAGCGCGATTCCGATATCACGACATCGCGGAATGACGGAGGTGCCAGGTGAAAGCGATGCAGATTCGTCCGCCGGCGGTGAGCGGCCTCTTCTACCCTTCTGATCCGACACTGCTGGCCCTGGAAATCGACGGCATGATCGAGGACTGCATCGACGTGAATGTCAAAGGGCTCCCCATCGCCGTGATCGCTCCGCACGCCGGATACGCTTACTCGGGTCCCACTGCAGCTTCGGCGTATGCCGTCCTCAAGAAGCGCTCCTTCAGCACCGCAATCATCGTATCGCCCAGTCATCGGGAGTATTTCAACGGTATTTCCGTCTACGATGGTGACGCCTACCGCACGCCGCTCGGTCTCATGAACGTCGATGTGGAATTGCGCGAACGTCTGCTCGCGGAAAAAGGCATCATCAAATCGTCTGTCATGGGACACCGCGATGAGCATGCCGTCGAGGTCCACATTCCCTTCCTGCAGCGTATTCATCCGGAGTGCAAGATTCTCCCGATCGTGATGGGCGA
>PKTF01000294.1 GCA_002869275.1 Ignavibacteria bacterium
GGCGTTGTTCACCAGTCCAGCGACAGTGGACGTCCCGTTTCCACGAAACAGTGCCCCCACCGCGAGCAGGTCTGCATCACGGATCACCGCCTCGCAGGACGGTTCGAGCATGAGTCCCCAGTACAGATTCGTGCAGCCCGACCAGGAGACCGCGTAGTCGTACCCGGTGGCGGCAGCACTGTCGGGAAAATGCCAGGATCCCAGCACCTGCGATCCCGGGAAGCTCGCGTCGAGCGTGGAGCCCGACGGCAGCGTCAGCCAGGTGAGCACCTGATCGCAGTCGTTGAAACTCCCACGGGCACGGTCGAAGAAGAGCAGTTCCCCGATGCGCCGGCTTCCCCTGGCAGTGACCGAACCGTCGCCGGCAAGCGTCGTGGTCATGAGTCCGCCTCCGAACTCGGTGTTGTCCAGCCGCAGCACAGCGGTATCGGATACGGCACAGCTGATATTGAACCCTCCGCACTGAACGGTACTGCCATTGAGCCAGAACGACGCCTTGTTCATGAGTGCGATGGAACGCTGATACAGGTAATCCTGCTGAAATTCCAGCTGTCCGCCCTGCATCTCGAAGCCCCCGTTCTGCAGGACGTGGATATTTCCTTTCACCCGCAGGCGGGCGAGGTTGACACGCAGGCGTCCGTTATTGACGATGAACACGTTGCCGTCGACGTCGATATCGTCGTTGATCTCGCGCACTTCATTGGGATTCGGAAAGCCAACGACAAGGTCCTCTGCCGCGAACAGAGCGCTCGGGGAGGCTGACCGGGCGGCCGCAGGACCCTGCCCCGCAGTGAAAAGAGGAAATTTCCAGCCCTGCGCTGAAGTCTCATGGGACAAGGATAGTGTCAGGAGAACGGCGAGGATTGCGGCGGAGGATGCAACTCGTATCGGCATTTTTCGTATACTGTATATTGTTCATTTATCGTAACTCGGGATTAGAAGAAAGTACGGTTTTCAGCCGTGTACGGCAATGACATTTCCTGCGTGGAACGGGAACCAACGCCTGATATGTCTCGTTTCAGCAATATTGAGTCTACCGAACGATTTTCATTTTCATCACCACAAACTTGAGGTATTCATGAAAGCACATCTCCTGAAGACACTCGCCCTGGCACTGGTGGTTTCCATTGCGTTTACCGCCTGCGACGAAGACAGTGACAATCCCATCACCACGGATCCCGAGGTCGCCGCACCGACAAGCCTGATGGCCGCCTCGGATGACGGCGCCGTCATCCTGAGCTGGACCCCGTCGATCGACGAGACCGCCGACAACTTCGGCAGCTATGACATCGTCGTTCTCAATCTTGCCACGAACGAGACCGGCACTCCGATCACCGCCGGCAAGGGTGTGAGCAGCGCCGTGATCAACGGCCTCACCAACGGAGTTCGCTACCAGTTCACGATGCGTTCGGTGACGACGCTGGGCAACCAGAGCACCGATTTCGCGACGATCGAATGGTCGCCGGCCGTGCGTCAGAACCAGGACAACAACGGTCTGCCGATCAAGGTGTATGCCACGACGTCCACGACGTTCAACAGCGCTGTCGATCTGTACAATGACAACGGCGATGCCGAAGTGATTCCGCAGTCGGGCCAGACGTTCACCGAGCGCGGTGACCTGTATGTCTACGCCGCCAGCTCCAACGCGACACTTTCGATCATCAGTCCCGCCGAAGCCAACAACCAGGGACTCGAGACGCAGTTCTCCAACGCCTCTCCGGTAGATGTTGACGACCTGGATAACCAGCTCGCCACCGAGCCCCCTGCAGGCAGCACCTACACGCAGAAAGACATCACCCTCGACAACGGCGGTGTGAGCAGTGGTCGCATTTACTGGGGTCGTCTCGTCCGTGGTACGGACTACTACTATTTCCGCATGCTCATCAAGAAGGGCACGAACGGCAAGCTCGTTCAGGGTACCGGAAACGACCGTTTCATCGAAATGAACGTCTCCTTCCAGAACGCAGTGAACAACCCGTTCGCGAAGTAATTCGCAGAATTTTTCGCAGGGTCTCCCTGCAGCAGCGCCCGCCGGGTTCCGGCGGGCGTTTTTTTTTCTCTCCCCCCCCCTTCGGCCAAACATCAAGGGTCCTGCATACTGCAGTGGAGGGCCTCGCTCAGAACGCACGTTTCAATCCGGGAATGCAGGGCAACTTTCGCGTTTTTCTGTCGATTTGCTACGAAAATCTCTATCTTGCACTCATGCAATCCATCGTGTCAAGAGTACAGTGACAATGTGGCACCGACAGCTCACCCAAGGAGGAGTTCCCATCATGGCGATCAAGAAACTTCCGTTTCTGCTTCTTTTCATTTTATTCGTGGGCATTACCGCTTGCGACGAATCCACCAACGAACCGGTCGATCCCGACGTAAGCGCCCCGACAAACCTGCGGGCATCCTCGGCAGACGAAGCAATCATCCTGAGATGGGATCCTTCTGTGAGTGAAGGACAGGAGAACTTCGGCGGTTACAAGCTTCGCGTGCTCGATATGGATACCGACCAGTTCGCGATTGAGAACGCACCTCGCGGCGATGGCTACACGGTCGCGAATCTCAAGAACGGAACGCGCTACGAGATTACGGTATGGGCGGTGACGACCGCCGGAAAAGAAAGTGCGGAGTCCTTCGATATCGAATGGGCGCCGGCGATTCGCCGCAGCGTGAACCAGGACCAGCAGGCGATCCGCGTCTATGCGACAACATCAACCACGTTCAACAGCGCAGTCGACCTGTTCAACGAAAGCGGAATCTGTGAAGTCATACCGCAGGCCGGTCAGGAATTCCGTGATCGCGGAGATCTCTTTGTCCACGCTCCCAATGCCACCTCGAATTTCATGGAAATCAAGAGTCCGAGCACGGCCAACAACCAGGGTATGGTCACGCAGTTTTACTCGGTCAGCTATGACGCGGATGCCCTCGACGAGCATACGACGACGACCGCTCCGAGTAATTCAACCTATTCGAAGCAGACGGTAACCATTCCGAATGCCGAAGTCTCGCAGGGCAAGATTGTCTACGGACGCATAAGCCGCGGTACGGACTATTATTACTTCCGCCTGCTGGTAAAACGCGGCAGTAACAATAAACTGATCCAGGGAAGCGGCAACGACCGCTACCTGGAATTCGACGTGTCCTTCCAGCATATCCGCAACATGCCTTTTGCCAAATACTGATGAGCTTGCTGCGTTTCCGGTCGATCATTCGGCCGGAAACGCACTTCAGGAGTACCTATCATGATGCCCGGATTTTACACGGATGACGGAAGCGGCCTGCCGATAATCTTCCTGCATGCCTTTCCGCTCAATTCCAGCATGTGGCGTGCACAACGCCGCGATCTCAATTCCTTCTTCCGCGTCCTCACGCTCGACCTGCCGGGTTTCGGACGGGGAGAGGAATTCGTCGAAGGCTTCTCTATCGATGATGCCGCAGACATGGCCATAACGCTGCTCGATGACAGAGGGATCGATCGCGCGGTGTTCTGTGGCTGCTCGATGGGCGGCTACATCACGTTGTCGGCGCTGAAGCGCCATCCTGATCGTTTCGCCGGAATGGTTCTCGCCAACACGCGGGCCGGAGCCGACAGTCTGGCAGCACAGCAGAACAGAGCAGAACAGGCCACGGCAATACGCGATGGCGGGCTGCAGGATTTCCTCGATGAAATGCTCGGCAAGCTTCTCGGAGAGAGCACTGTCGCATCCGCTCCGGACGTCGTTCGCTGTGTGGAAGACATCCTTCGTCACGCAACACCCGAGGGCGCCGCGGGAATGCTGGAAGCCATGGCCGCCCGGCAGGATTCCGAAGCACTTCTCAAGGAAACGCGCATTCCGATCTGCATCATCAGCGGGAGTGAGGACACACTCATTCCGCCTTCCGAGGCCGAGCATATGCACTCCCTCCTCCGCGACGGAGAGCTGAACATCATCCCGAATGCCGGTCACCTGAGCTGTCTCGAACGTCCGGTGCGGTTCAACACCATCGTTCGCGGCTTCATCCAATCCCATCACCTGATGTGAAATGGCCGGCGCCCGCGGCATCCAGACCCCGTCTTCGATGCGTGCCGTCGGATTGCTCGCGGGTGTAATCGCGTTCCTGGCGATCATCCTGTCGCCGCTCGAAGCATCACTCGGAGACCAGGGCCAGGCAGTCGCCGCCATTGCCGTGCTGATGGCGATATGGTGGATGACCGAGGCCCTGCCCATCCCCGTCACATCTCTTCTGCCTCTTCTGCTCTACCCGCTGTTCGGCGTCATGCCCGTCCATCAGGCAGCCTCGCCGTATGCGCATCACCTCGTCTTCCTGTTTCTCGGAGGCTTCGTCCTCGCACTCGCGGTGGAACGCAGCGGACTCCATCGGCGTATTGCTTTGCGCATCATCTTCATCGTCGGGGAAGGATCGGGGAGGCTGGTACTGGGATTCATGCTCGCCACGGCACTGCTTTCCATGTGGATTTCCAACACGGCGACCGTCATGCTCATGCTGCCGATAGCTCTGGCCGTGATCGAGCAGAGAAGAAGCACCACCGAGGACGCCGGACACGGCCGCTTCGCCATCGCCCTCCTGCTTGGGCTGGCATATTCGGCCAGCATCGGCGGAGTTGCGACGCTGATCGGCACGCCGCCAAACATCGTGCTCGCCGGGGTACTCACGCAGATGTACCCGGACGCACCTCCGATCGGCTTCGTGCAATGGATGAGTTTCGGCGTCCCGCTGGCCGCGCTCTTCCTCCCGCTCAGCTGGCTGCTGCTCGTGCGGGTATTCCCTGCCACACGTATCCATCACCTGCCGACATCGGGCAAGGGACGTGCACAAATCCGGCAAGACCTGCTCGCACTGGGGAAGCTCACTCGGACGGAAAAGCAGGTCCTCGCCGTCTTCCTTCTCACTGCCGCGGGATGGATTTTCCGGGCGCCCATCGAGTTGGGGGCCATTCGCATTCCCGGGCTGACGGATCTGATCCCGATGCTCAGTGATACGGGAATCGCGATTGCCGCCGCGGTCATGCTGTTTCTGCTGCCAGGGAAGGAACGCGGTATGCTGTTGTCCTGGCCGGAAATACAGCGTGGGATTCCCTGGGGAATTCTCCTGCTGTTCGGTGGAGGATTCGCACTTGCCGCAGGGATGCAGCAGAGCGGAGTGACGCTGCGCATCGGCGAGTTGCTCACACAGCTGCAGGGCATGCCGCTCATACTGATGATCCTGCTCACCTGTCTGCTGCTGACGTTCCTGACCGAGCTGACGTCGAATACCGCCACTGCCAGCATCCTGATCCCGGTAATGGCTGCCGCGGCCATCACCCTGGGTCAGAATCCGCTTCTGCTCATGCTCCCCGCGGCTCTCAATGCGTCCTTTGCTTTCATGCTCCCGGTCGCCACACCACCAAATGCCATCGTGTTCTCCTCGGCCTGGCTCGATATCCGCACCATGGCAAAGACCGGTTTTACGCTGAACCTGCTGGGGGTCGTCCTGGTTACAGCCCTCATGTACCTGCTGGGGATGGGCATATTCGCCATCGCGGTCGATGCCGTCCCCCCCTGGGCGTTCTGATGACGTACCCGGAGCTTCCGGTATCAGGGAAACCTTTTTGAACCATTCCGCCTTGGATATTTTCGCTCGATGCGTCAAATTGGATGTAGTATGATTGGAATACCAACACCACACATGAAAGCAATCAGCATTTCCGTCATGGCACCATTGATCATGTTGCTCTTTGTCGGCCTCACTGCTGATTCGCTGCACGCGCAGAGCGGCTTTCGCCTCAAACGCACGAAAAAAGAATCCATTCCGATCAGTGCCCAGGTCTACGCAGGGTATAACGGCATGTCGGATCCGGCGAACAAACTTCAGGATCTTTACGAAGGCAGCCGACTGACCTCGCTGGGTGGACTTGCTGTCGGGGTTCAGGCCATGATCGAACTCGACACTCTCCTGACCCAGGTCTGGCTCGGTGCGGATGTTTCATATTACCGCATGGCGAAACGCTGGCTCGCCGATGATCCCGAGGTCGTTTATCCCGGTGAAGATATTCGTGTGGATGCAGTGGAACGGCTCTGGGGTGCTGGAGCCAATTTGATTGTGGGTATCGGTCCGATCTGGCGCTTTACCATAAAAGGCGGGCCCGGATTTCAGTACCACATTCCTTCAATCGACAGCGAATTGCAGATCGAAGGCAATATCTACGAGTCACGTTTCATCCCTACCGCACTGGCATCCTTCGAATTTCAGCTGCTCACCTACGATCACGGGAGCATCGATACCAAATTCCGAGGTATCTGGGGCTTCGGCGACTATGGAAGCTTTCAATTCCAGTCTTTGATCGGCTTTACCTTCAATTTCTAGTCGTTGCCTGGCTGCGCCTCAGTCTCCGTCTTCGAGAGGAACGATCACGGAGATGGCGCCGCGCAGTTCTCCGGCATGATAGCCTGTGGCGCGATCTCCGGGATAGCGCTCAGCGAGCACCTCTCGCACATTACCGGCAATCTGCGCATCGTCGCCGTGACAGGTCAAACAGGGCTCCTTCATTGTCAGCGGACGCACGTAGCGCAGTACAGGTCGGCCATCGAGCTCGACAACTTCGCTCACGGGCTGCAGCGTGCCGCTTTCCATCGCCGAGGCGAATCGCGCGAGCATCTTCTTTTCGTAGGCATCAGGGACGGCGAGATTGTTGCGTGGTTTGTCGGTCACCCGGCGCATGCGTACGCCTTCTGCTTCCGACACCTCATCGGTCAGCTCCATTGCCCGGTCGGCACAATGCCGCACAGCTCCGGCAGGCCCATCTTCCTGCATGCTTTTCTTCACTTCACCCATCAGGGTACCCATGAGTTTGTCCGTCGCACGTTTTGCTTTCTGCAGCGCGGCGTCCTCTCCGGGGTAAGAGCTCTGCAACTGTTCACCACCACCGCAGGACACAGTAATGCCGGCAACAGCAATCAGGATTGAAAGAAAGATGTAACGTTTCATGGGGAGCCTCGCAGGATGAGTATGATTACGAAATTTCCGTGGTATCGCATTCGGCGATGAAACGGAACAAGCTGGATAGAAAAGCATGTGCGGTCTGATAGATACCCGGATGACCGCTTTCACGCGGTCCGGCAACATTCAGCACGCGGACGTTGTGACGAAGAATCCAGTCCGCTGTCATGGTCATGGACGCATGTTCGTCGAGGACGAGCACCAGACTGGGTTTCTGCAGGCCTTCGGCGACCTGCCGCGTAAACCGGGTACCGCCCGCAAGCTCGGGCACCGGAGCGATGATCAGTGTTGCATCGGCATCGCGCACATTCCACATCGTACGCTGTTCATATGCCTCGGAAGGCGTCTCCTCCAGTGGATAGCGGGCGTCGAGCGGTCCGTCCTCCGCGATACGGCCTCGCGGACACCAGCCCCCGATCGTCAGATCGGTACTCCGTGCCGCATCCAGCGCAGCGCGATCGACCCCTGTCTGTCCGCCTGAAATGATGTGAAGGACTTGAGAACTCATTTGAAGGGAATTGTACAAAAGTACGCGGAGTGAAGCAATGTGTCACAACAATAAATACCGGATTTCTTGACGCGGATATCAGAATACCATAGATTGGGCACGTCATATAAAAACAATCGGTTACTGCAATGGCAAGATTTCCGTCGAACGTGTATAACCCTATCAGTCTCTTTGGTGCAGGCATAGCTCTTGTATCGTTTGGCACCGTAGTGATCTTTTTTCTGATGGATGTACTGGGGTACACGCAATCTCCATACCTCGGCATTTTCACATATATGATCATTCCCGCCATCCTTATTGCCGGACTCCTGATGATCCCGCTCGGAATGCTGTGGGAGCAACGGCGTCTGCGCAAGCAGCAGGGAAGGAAGCGCCGGTACTTCATCCTTGATTTCAATCAGGCGAATCATCGCACCGCAGCGATGGTGTTCATGGTAGGGACGATGCTGCTGGTGGTCGTCTCCGCCGCGGGCACGTACCAGGCGTATAATTATTCCGAATCCGTCGAGTTCTGTGGTGAAGTATGCCACACGGTGATGATGCCGGAGTATGTCGCTTATCAGAATTCACCACATGCTCGAGTCCCCTGCGCGGAATGCCACATCGGTGAGGGTGCGGACTGGTTTGTGAAGGCCAAGGTATCGGGCATGTATCAGGTGTATTCCGTGATGCTGGAGAAGTACCACCGTCCGATCAAAACACCTATTGAGAACCTGCGGCCGGCTCGAGAAACATGTGAGGAGTGTCACTGGCCCAGCAAATTCAGCAGCGACAAGAAAATTGAGAAAGTCTATTTTCCACTCGACACCACGGATTCACAACCCTGGAAGATCGTGATGGACCTGAAAATCGGTGGTGGACACAGCGAGTTAGGTCCCACGGAAGGCATTCACTGGCATATGAACGAAGCGAATGTGGTGCGGTATATCGCCACCGACCGCCGCCGCCAGGAAATCCCCTGGATCGAGACCGCACTTCCCGACGGGAGCACGCGCATCTACCGCGCGATCGGCAGCACGGGAGACGACACGGAACTCAAGGGGCTGGAAGTGAGGAGAATGGACTGCATTGACTGTCACAATCGTCCCTCGCATATCTACTACCCACCGTTCCGTACGCTGAACGACGCAATCGCTCAGGGGCAGATCTCCCAGGAACTGCCGAACATCCGCGCAATTGCTTCGCATGCCCTGACACGTACGTATGCCTCCGAGGACCAGGCGCTGCGTACAATTCCCTCCATCATCCGGGATGAATACAGCACACATGCTCCGGACGTTCTCCTGGATAAATCAGAAAAACTCGAGGATGGCATCGCCGCGGTATTGCGTATCTACTCCCGGAATTTCTTTCCCTCGATGGAAGCGGACTGGCGCGCATACCCGAACAATATCGGGCACATGTACGATGAAGGCTGCTTTCGCTGCCACGACAACCGCCATGTATCGGATGACGGACACGTGCTGACCAATGATTGCGCGCTGTGCCACACCATCATCACGCAGGGACCGCAGACGTCACCTGAGAGCGATATCGCCGGCCTGGCCTTCCGGCATCCCGCCGATATCGACGAAGCGTGGCGCAGCGTCCCATGCTCCGACTGCCACCTTGGCGACTGACCGCGCGGATCTGATAGAAAACTGTATCCCCGTATTGAGTCCTTGATATCTGAAATAAAAAAACTTAGCCCCGTTCTTGGATTCTTTCATTGTTTTTTGCCATTTTGCAGTGGCAATAGTTAGCACTACCAACTATTGCCACTCGTAGAGCAATAAAACGAAAAAGCACATCAGTTCAGGCCATTTCAATGCACCTCAACACCATCCCCTTTTCATCCCGCATTAATAAGATATTCCAACCCGTATTTCTTCTGCTCATGTTCTTCACCTTCGTCCCTGGCGTCCTCACCGCCCAGTCCAACGAAGATTGTCTGGCGTGTCATGAGGACGCGGAATTCACGATGGAAAAGAACGGTCGCGAAGTGTCGATCTATACGAACGCGCGCACGCTGAACGCATCTCCGCACGCCGATCTCGACTGTGTTTCCTGCCATGTCGGCTTTGATGGCGAGGACCTGCCGCATAAGGAGATCATCACACCCGTGCGTTGTACGAGCTGTCATCAGGACGCCGTGATGGAGCATCAGTTCCATGCGGTACAGCTTGCGCTTGCCACCGAAGGCGGAACGCTGCAGAACACCTGCAAGCAATGTCATGGTACGCACAACGTGCTGCCACTGGAAAACGAAAATAATCCGTTCAACCATGAGAACATGAGCACGACGTGCGGCAAGTGTCATCCCGATGTTGCGGCCATATTTTCGAATTCCGAGCACGGGAAATCCCTGGTAAACGACGTCGTCGGAGCTCCGACCTGTATTTCGTGCCATACCCGTGACGTTACCGGACACAAGGGCAAGCTGAGCGCTCTGGAGACGAAGATCATCCAGGAGAGCCTCTGCCTGGAATGCCATCATGATAACGAAGACGTGCGCAGCCGTATGGCGCCCACGGCGAGTTTCATCGAGGCATACGAGCGCAGTGTGCACGGCATGGCCCTGCACAAGGGGAACGGCGATGCCGCAAGCTGCGTCGACTGTCACGGCAGCCATGACATGCGGAAGTCCTTCGATCCGGATTCGCGCGTGCACAAGACGCATGTGGCCGACGACTGCGGCCAATGCCATACCGATATCGCAACGGAATTCCACGAGAGCATTCACGGTACAGCCATTCTGCGCGGCAACATGGATTCGCCCACGTGTACCGACTGCCACGGAGAGCACAGCATCCTTTCGAAGTCGGATCCACTCTCCCCCGTCGCAGCACAGAACGTCTCGCAGAAGGTCTGTGCACCCTGTCACAGTTCCCTGGCGTTTTCAGAAAAATACGGTTTCCGCACCGAGCAGACGCGCAGTTATCAGGACAGCTATCACGGACTCGCCCTGCGAGGCGGTGACGCGCAAGTCGCCAACTGTGCGAGTTGTCATGGTGTGCACAACATCAAGCCTTCAAGTGATCCGACGTCGTCGATCCACAAGAGCAATCTCGTCGAGACCTGCGGCAGCTGCCATCCGAATGCGAATGAGCGTTTCTCCACCGGGAGGATTCATGTCGTCGAAGACGATGCTGAAGGACAGCCTGTCCTGTTCTGGATCGCGACGATTTATATTCTTCTGATCATCGTGGTGATCGGTGGAATGCTTCTGCACAACATACTGGACTTCCGTAAGAAAGCGATCAACAAGCTGAAAGTGCGCCGCGGACATTATCCGCATCACAGTGCGGGTTCCACCCTGCACGTGCGCATGACGCTGAACGAGCGATTGCAGCACGCTTCGCTGCTCGTCAGTTTCTTCCTGCTCGTGATCACAGGTTTCATGCTCCGCTTCCCCGACGCCTGGTGGGTCACGATGATCCGCGATCTCAGCGAGCACGCCTTTGACGCCCGTTCTCTCGTCCACCGGATCGCGGGCGTCGTGATCATCGGAGCGAGCCTGTATCACATCTGGTACCTGGCAGCGACCAAGCGCGGTCGCCAGCTCTTCTTCGACCTGCTGCCGAGATGGAAAGACGCCACCGATGCCATCGGCATTCTCAAGTACAATCTTGGATTCTCCGAAGACAAACCGAAGTTCGATCGTTTCAGCTACATCGAGAAGTCGGAATACTGGGCACTCGTCTGGGGCAACATCGTGATGGGCGTCACAGGCGTCATCATGTGGTTCGACGAATACTTCCTCAACATGATCGGGAAGGTCGGTTACGATATCTCGCGCACCGTGCATTACTACGAGGCCTGGCTGGCCATGCTCGCCATCCTGGTCTGGCACATCTATTTCGTCATTTTCAATCCGGAAGTCTATCCGATGAACCTCGCCTGGCTGAAGGGTACGCTGACGGAGGAAGAGATGGAAGAAGAACATCCCCTTGAACTCGAACGCATTCGCGCACAACGAAAGGAGGAAGGCACGCTGGAATCCGGAGACGAAGGAGAAATGATTGAAGTTCCGACTGATCCGGAGTAGTCTGCTGCCCACAGGCAGGAGGCGGTCCGTGCCCAGGTTCCATTATGAATAACACACCGCTGCAAGATCGGAAAAACTTGAACGCCGTCTGGGTTACCCTGCTCGTGATAACGTTCTCACTCTCGATCGCCGTTCCGACGGTGATGGCGCAGGACAATGAAAACTGCTACATGTGCCATGAAGACCGTGAACTGACAAAGACCGTGAACGGAAAAAAGCGGTCGATGTTTATCGATAACCGAATTCTGTCCGGTTCCGCTCACGGAGAATTCGACTGCATCATCTGTCACTCAGACATTGATCCGGAAGACCTGCCACACGCAGAGGACCTCGAACCCGTAGACTGCGGCACCTGTCACGGAGAGATCCAGGAAAAACACAGCGTGTCACTGCATGGGAAAGCAATTACGCGCGGCGACCGACTCGCCCCGCGCTGCACTTCCTGTCACGGTACACACAACGTCGTCCCTGCTGATCATCCGAAATCGCCGGTACGCGCATCCAACATTCCCTTCCTCTGTGGCAGCTGCCATAGCGAGGGGTCGAAAGTCCAGACGCAGCGAAAGATCGCCCAGGATCACATCGTTGAGAATTACTCCCAGAGTATCCACGGTGAAGGACTGCTGAAAAAAGGGCTGACGGTAACGGCGACATGTGTTTCATGCCATACAGCGCATGAAATATTGCCGCACACCGACCGCAATTCCTCTATCGCCCGACGCAACATCGCCACCACCTGTGCGAAGTGCCATTCACAGATCGAATCGGTCCACCTGCAGGTCATCAAAGGCGAACTCTGGGAAAAGCAGCCGCACCTGCTTCCCGCCTGTGTGGACTGTCATCAGCCGCACAAGATCCGCAGCGTATTCTACGACCAGGGTATGGCAGACGCGCAATGTCTCGAATGCCATCAACGACCGAATCTGCGTGCGGAGGACGGGCGCTCGATGCATGTCAACTACCAGGAGCTGGGACATTCGAAGCATGTCAGCGTGTCTTGCAGCCAGTGCCATTCCGGTGTCAACATTTCCCATACGCGTCCCTGCGATCAAATCACCAAAGCAGTGGACTGCTCGGCATGCCACCCGGAAGCGGCGGACAAGCACGCTGAAAGTATCCACGGCGTGAAACTCGCGGCGAACGATCCTGACGCTCCTTCCTGCCTCGACTGTCACGGCACCCACAGCATCCTCGGTCAGAAGAACCCGAATTCACGGACCTTCCCGACGCGTGTTCCGATGCTCTGCGGCGAATGCCATCGCGCCGGCGAAAAAGGCGCGGTACGCATCGCGAACAACGACGATATTGTCGGGCACTATATCGAGAGTATTCACGGAAAGGGACTGCTGCAGAGCGGCCTGGTCGTAACGGCACAGTGCACCGACTGCCATACCGCGCATGAAGTGCAGAAAAGCACCGATCCGCGCTCCAGCGTGCATCAGGACAACGTCGCCGGCACCTGCGGCACCTGTCATCATGGTGTGGAGGAACAGTTCGCACAGAGTATTCACAGTCCCTTCGTCAGTGATACCGACAAGGAACTCCCCACATGCAACGACTGCCACAGCGCACACACGATCAGCCGTGCCGATCAGAGCGGTTTCAAGCTGGAGATCATGCAGCAGTGTGGTCGCTGTCACGAAGACATCACCGAAACGTATTTCGACACCTACCACGGCAAGGTATCCCAGCTGGGATATACAGGAACGGCCAAATGCTACGACTGTCATGGCGCACATGACATCCTGCCCCCCTCGAATCCGAAATCACGCCTGAGCCATCAGAACGTCGTCGAGACCTGCAGGACCTGCCATCCGAGCGCGAACCGGCAGTTCGCCGGATACCTGTCGCACGCTACGCATCATGATCCGGACAAGTATCCCTGGTTGTTCTGGACTTTCTGGGGCATGACGGGACTGCTGATCGTCACCTTCCTGGTGGGCGGCACACACACCATTCTCTGGCTTCCGCGGGCGCTCCGCTGGCGCAAGGAACTGCATCGTCTCGAGAAAGAGGCCGAGGAAGACGTCGAGGATATCGCCTGGAGCGACATGGTCGCACCCTCTCCTCCGAGTCTGCGAAAACAGAACGAGCTAGCGGACAACCCACCCGATCCGGATCCCACGGACGAGCAGAAGGAGAGCGACGAATCATGATACAGTCACAGACAGTGAAAACGGAACGTCATTTTCAGCGCTTCACTCGGCTTGAACGGATCATGCACATCCTGATGATCATCAGTTTCATGAGCCTAGCCCTCACCGGCATGACGTTGAAATTCTCCTACACGGGGTGGGCGGTCATCCTTTCACACGTATTCGGTGGATTCCAGTTCGCCGGTTACATTCATCGCGCGGCCGCCGTGGTCATGTTCGGCATCTTTGTACTCCATCTGTACGATGTGGTATTCACCAAGCGCAGAGAATACGGAAGCTGGAAAGCCCTGCTCCTGGGTCCGAACACCATGCTGCCGCAAAAGAAAGATCTGCAGGATTTCAAGGACTCCATGCGCTGGTTCCTCGGTCGCGGTCCGCGACCCCAGTACGGCCGCTGGACCTACTGGGAGAAGTTTGATTACTTCGCGGTGTTCTGGGGCATCTTCGTGATTGGTTCGACCGGACTCACCCTCTGGTTCCCCGAATTCTTTACGAACTTCATTCCCGGCTGGATGCTGAACGTCGCCACGATCATTCACAGCGATGAGGCGTTGCTGGCCACCGGCTTCATTTTCACCGTCCATTTCTTCAACACGCATCTCCGGCCCGAGAAATTCCCGATGGATCTCGTCGTATTCACCGGACGTATGCCCGTGCACGAATTGAAACTCGACAAGCCGGCGGAATTCGAGAAATTGAAAGCGGACGGCACACTCAAGGATTATCTGGTCGAGCCCTATCCTCCCGTCGTCATCAGGGCCATCCGTGTCTTTGCCTGGGCTGCACTCGCCACTGGCTTCATGGCCGTGATCTGGATCATCTACGCGATGATCTTCGCATACCGGTAGTCAGTTGCGGGATAAGACATCTCTCAACGTACGCGATTAATTGAGGAAGCCGGTTATTCAACCGGCTTTCTTGCATTCTGTGCACTATACACGATGAACTGTACACTTTGCTGATCGCAAGCCGCACATGCTAGTGTACGACAGCGAATGCGATGCTCACGGCGATGACGAGGAGCACGACGAGCGAAATCAGCGTGTAGCGCGTGTTGCCGTCGAGGAGGAAGGTGTAGCCGGTGATGAATACACGGACGATCGGAGTGACCATCAGCGTAAATATTCCTGCGTACAGGTAGAGAAAGGGATTGCCGAATTTGCCGTCCTGAAGGAGTTCCCTGAACCACTGCCATGTCGCCGCGGGAATGGAGGCTTCGTAGTACACCGGTTGAATGGCATAAAGCAGAAACCCGAAAAGCATGAGCCCGCCGCTCAGGAGTATGCCCGTCCTGAGCGTCTTGCTGATGATATGTTGACGCGTCATGCCCATATCAACCCAGGAACATCCGAGCTGCGACGATGAGAATCAGGACGATGAAGATCACGATGATCGTTCGGCTCTTCACCTTCGCGCCGATTATGGTGCCGATCGCTGATCCACCCAACACCCCGAGTACTGCCGCAGCGGTGTAGAGCGGGTTGACATGTCCGTAAGAAAAATAGATGAAGGCACTCGCCACCGCCGTCACGCCGATCATGAAATTGCTCGTGGCGGTGGCCGCTTTCATGGGCACACCGGAGACGAGGTTCATGATCGGGACCTTCACCAGTCCACCACCGATACCGAGGAGTCCGCTCAGATTGCCCGCGACGGTGGAAGCCAGCATGGCCGCCGGCAGCCGGCGGACGCTGTAGCGCACTTCCTTTTCCTCGGCAGCATCGTAGAAGGAGCCCGTGATCGAAGCAGAAGAATCATATGTGATTTCCGCCTCCCCTTTGCGGTACGTCCTGTTCCACATCAGCGCTCCCATGACGAGGAGAAAAACCGCGAATATCTTCTGCAGAACATCGCCGGGGAGATAGTTGGCCGTGAGTCCGCCCAGCACCGCTCCGATGGTCGTCATCACTTCCAGCGACATGCCGAGGCGAATATTGCTGATGCCCTTGTCCACATACACCGACGCCGTGGCACTCGATGTAGCGATAATGTTGATCACGCTGGCCGCCACGGCCTGATGCATGGGCAGACCGAAGCCCAGCACCAGCACGGGGATGAGAAACACTCCCCCTCCGATACCCAGCAGGGCCCCAAGGATGCCTGTGACCACACCCGAAGCGACGACAAGAAGAAATGTGACAGGGCTCATTAAAGATTCGCGGATTGGCGATACGAAAATGGCCGCATCAGCAGCGGCCGGAGCTGCACTCCCGGCAGGACTCGAACCTGCGACCCTCTGCTTAGAAGGCAGATGCTCTATCCACCTGAGCTACGGGAGCGTA
>PKTF01000362.1 GCA_002869275.1 Ignavibacteria bacterium
CACAGTGCTGCTCAGTAACAACGGCGGACGCACCTGGACCAAGCTCGACCGCGTCGCGGATGTGGGTCTCATGTCCGTGCACGCCACTGGAAAGAAAGTCCAGTGGGTTGTCGGACAGAACGGCACCATCCTGCGCTGCGACTGGAACTGACCTTCCTTCCTCTGAATATCAACTCCCGGATCCCAGTGGGTCCGGGAGTTTTTTTTATTCCCCAAGCATTCATTGGACTTTCAGCGACCATTTCCGATATTGACGTGATTTAGCGCTGCCTTTTTCATCTGCAGTTGGGACTCCATGATTCGTGCTCTCGATCTGACCAAACGCTTCGAAAACACCAACGCGGTAGACCATCTCACATTGACGGTGGAGCCGGGAGAGATCCTTGGTTTTCTCGGTCCCAACGGTGCGGGTAAATCCACGACAGTGAAAATGCTCACCGGTATGCTTCAGCCCACGCAGGGAACCGCCGAGATCGCGGGGTTCGATATTCTCAAGCACCCGATGGAGGTAAAGAAGCGCATCGGCTATATCCCTGAAAGCGGAGCAATGTACGATTCGCTTACTCCCGCGGAGTACCTGGATTTCGTGGCGAGCCTGTATCATCTCGATCCCAAGCTCGCCGAATCGCGTTTCAACGATCTTCTTGACATCTTCGGCATTCTGCATGTGAAGGATCAACGGCTTACCGAGCTTTCGAAAGGGATGAAGCAGAAAGTGCTGATCTCCTCCGCCTTCATTCACAGGCCCGATGTCATTTTCCTCGATGAGCCTCTGAACGGTCTCGATGCGAATGCCGCAATGGTCGTCAAGGAGCTGCTCAAGAAACTGGCCGCGCAGGGTAAAACCATCTTTTTTTGTTCGCATATCCTCGAAGTCGTCGAGCGCATCTGCACACGGATCGTCATCGTTGATCGTGGCCAGCAGATCATCGCCGGTACGGCACAAAGCATCTGTGAAGACACGGATTCGTCTTCGCTCGAAGACGCTTTCAGTCGCATCACCGGGGTGCGAGACGTCGGGGACCTCTCAGACGATCTTCTCGCCGCGCTGGAGAGAGTTTGATGATTGATCGTACACTCTCCCTCATCGGGGTTGATGCACGGCAGTTTCGCGCGATGCTGCGAACCTCACTACGCATTGATTTCCGGGTAGGACTGTTTGCATCGGGGCGGAAGAAGAAATCCCGTCGTCGTCTTCCAGGGCTCTGGCAGATCCTCGTGTATTACGGACTGCTGGGATTCGTGATCACGGCGCTTCTCCTGGCGAGTTCCGATCTGTTTTTTACCGGCACGGTCATGATGGGATTCGTGATGTTCTCCGTTGCGACGTCCATCCTGGTGGAATTCCAGTCCGTCGTCATCGCCCCCGAGGACTTCCACATCCTCGCGCATCGTCCGGTATCCTCTCGCACGTTCTTCGCGGCACGGATCGCGAACATGGGCGTGTATCTCGGCGTCCTGACCTTTTCCATCGGTTTCACTCCCTCTCTATTCCTGGCGTTTCGTGACGGATTCCAGCCGCTGCTCGGGATCGCCGCGATGCTGGGCATGCTGGGCGCGGCGATGTTCACCGCGATGGCCATCGTGTTTCTGTACGTCAACCTCATGCGCTTCATCCATCCTCGCAAGCTGAAACGTTTCTTCTCGTACCTGCAGCTGCTGCTGTCGTTTTTCCTCTATGGCAGCGGGATGATTTTCACCTCGCTGTTCAACGCGGGGATGATCACGGATGTGAAGCTCGCGCACGAGGTATGGATGCTGTACCTGCCGCCGACCTGGTTCTCAAGTCTTATGACGTTGGTCGACGGACAGGATATCGGACTCAGTATCGGCTCCATTCTCGTGGGAATGGGGATCACTTTCGTAATGCTGATGTATGCGTATACGACGCTGTCACTTGAATACGCCGCCGTTATCTCACGCATGGACGAACAGAGCGAAGGGAAGATGGCCACCCGGCGTTCGCGGGCGGTGTCACTCCCGATGTTCACGCGCAACGAAGGACGCGCGGCGGCGCTGCTGATCCGGAATCAGTTCAAGCACGATCAGAAATTTCGCATGTCGGTGCTCGCCATCATTCCGCTGACGGTTATCTATCTCCTCGGTGGACTTTCCGGCGGCGGGGGACTGGCGGATCCGTTTTCGCATCCGGAGGAACATGTCTCAAAGGCCTACCTGCTGTACTTCGCCCTGGCGTTCTTTCCCGTTCTCCTCATGGCTTCGATGTCACGCAGTGATTCATGGCAGGCGTCCTGGATTTTTCACGCTACTCCGGCAGACAAAGGGAAAATCGTTCTCGCCGTGAAGGATGTGCTCGTGATCTTTTTCATCGTCCCTTACGTTGTCGGGCTCGGAATTCTATTCATGTTCCATTTCGACAGTTTTCAGAACGTGCTGCTGCACGTGTTCATCCTCAGCGTGCTGTCGCATATCATCCTGCAGGTACTCGTGATGCTCAATCCCTACCTGCCGTTTTCGCGTCCATCGCGCAAGGGACAGAAAACCATCGGGATATTCGTGGGGATCCTGGTTTCGGGAGTGACCATGCTGATCATCATC
>PKTF01000293.1 GCA_002869275.1 Ignavibacteria bacterium
ACTCTTTCTTGAGGCGGTGTGCGAGGAGAATGCCGAAAAGGCGCTCGATCGCTATCAGCAGATAGTCGATGAGCATGGTCGCAGTCCCTGGGCCGATGACGCCCTGTTCCGGCTCTACCAGTACAGCTATGCCGTCGGAGCGTATCGTACGGCCCGAAGCTACATGGCACAGTTGGAAAAAGCTTACCCGCAGTCGCCGTACGCTCCGAAAAAGGCAGCATCTCCGAACGCGTCGACGGCGGAATCGAAACAGTATTCCGTGCAGGTCGGGGCGTACTCCAAGGAAGCTGACGCGACACGGCAGGTCAATGAGTTGAAGAAAAAAGGCTACACCGCTCACGTACAGTCGAAAACCGTGAAAGGAAAAACGGTGCATGCGGTGTGGCTGGGAATTTTTCCCGAATATTCGAAGGCCCAGGCCTTTGCTAAAAAAATGAAGGAACAGCAGGGTCTCGACGCCCTGGTTGTCCGCCGCTGACAGAGCCATACCATGAAGCTGCTATTCGCCGGAACCGCCTCGGGCCATCCCGTTACCCATCGCCGCTGTACGGCCATCGTCGCCGAGCAGGGAGGTAATGCTGTGCTGCTCGATGCGGGGGAAGGGGTGACCTCGGCATTGCTCGATCACGACCAGATCCTCGAGCGGCTTGCCTCGATCTGGATTTCACATACGCATGCCGATCATATTAGCGGACTGCCCATGCTTCTGCAGGGCATGCATCTTGCCGGGCGCACGAAGCCGCTGGAGCTGTGCGTTCCTCCCGGACGCGAGCGCTGGTTCCGCCACTGGCTCGACGGGATGTACATGTTCGAAGAAAAGTGGTCATTTCCTCTTATGATCTGCGCGCATGCGAAATCCACGTATGCGCTCGCCGCTGAGAGTGGATCACGGGATAGCGTCAGCGCGGCGATGAGCTCCAATGCAGGGTCACCGGCCTTCACGATTGAGGCACAGCCGAATCCGCACCTGCGAAAGGTCGAGGACCTCGCGGAGAGCCACCACATGCGGGCAGATGCCTTTTCGTTCATTCTTCATGCGCCGGGAGGGCGCGTCGTGATTTCCTCGGATATCACAGGAATGGAAGACATCGCAGCGGCAAGTGAAAACGCTATGCTGCTGGTTATTGACTGTGCGCATGTGGACGTCGAGGAAATCCATGAGCTGGCAGAGCGGCAGCCCCGGCTGCGCATTATCTGCACGCATATTCCGCCCGAACTCGAACCGCGCCTTCCTGGGTTACAGGAGCGCAGTGCAGCTGATTTCGGCGGACGCATTCAGTATGCATACGACGGAATGGAATACACGATAGAGAACGACATATGACCGACTTCCATCCAGATGACATGCAGGTAGGCACTGGAGACCGTTTCGCCTTCCAGAAGCGACACGGGATCGTAGGAAAATCGGTGGAGATCCGTGAAGTGGTCGACACCATCATGCAGGTCGCACCTACGGATATTACCGTACTGATCACAGGCGAAAGCGGTACCGGCAAGGAGGTGATCGCGAAGGCGATTCACAAGGCGAGCCGGCGCGCGACCCGCAAATTCATTCCCGTGAACTGTGGTGCTATTCCCGAGGGCATCCTCGAGAGTGAGCTGTTCGGCCACGAAAAAGGTTCCTTCACCGGCGCGGTGGAATCACGCAAGGGCTACTTCGAGCTGGCCGACGGTGGCACGGTATTTCTCGATGAAATTGGTGACACGCCGATCTCCACCCAGGTCAAGCTGCTGCGCGTGCTCGAGAGCGGTGAATTCATGCGCGTCGGTTCCTCCGAGCCACGGAGGGTAAACGTCCGCATCCTGGCCGCAACCAACAAGAACCTGGAAGAGGAAGTACGCTCGAAGCGATTCAGGCAGGACCTGTTTTTCCGCCTGCGCTCAGTGAATATGCGGATACCTCCCCTGCGCAACCGCCGCGGTGATATTCCTCTGCTTGTGGAGATATTCAATGCGGAACAGCCGCCGGAGCGTGAACGACTGCTGATCACCGAAGACGGCATGGCTGCCCTGATGCGGCATAGCTGGCCCGGTAACGTCCGTGAGCTGCGGAACGTCATCGAGAGCATCTCCGTGCTCGAACAGGGCAGCGTGGTGGACGAACGCGTGGTCGCCAAGTACCTCCATGTCGATGACGGTGGGGAAGACGACCGAATGCTTCCCATCGCCCTCGGTAAGTCGTCGGAGCAGGCAGAACGAGAACTCATTTTTCGCATGCTCGTTGATCTGAAAGGCGATATCGCCGCGTTGCATCGGATGATCGAACATCTCGATATACAGAAACCGCTTTCCCTGCCGCCGGCGGATCCGTCGCCGGAACCGCGGATCGACATCAGTGACAAGACCCTGCAGGAAGTGGAAGAGGCGCTCATCGCCCAGGCGCTGGAGCGCTATCACGGCAACCGGCGGCTCGCTGCCGACGCGTTGGACATAAGTGAACGAACTTTGTACAGAAAAATCAAAGATTACGGACTCTAATGCACATCTTGCGTTCGTTTCAGATTTCCTTGTATCTTAGTCCTATTATATTCAGTGCGTTGGTACTGGCTGGATGTGCGTATTCCTTTACGGGCGCCTCCGTTCCAGCGCACTGGAAAACGATCTCGATCCCTTTGTTCGATGATGACAGCGGTTTTGGCCAGCCCTCGCTGCGCGAGGATGTCACCAACATGCTGATTCAGAAGTTTCAGCAGGACAACACTCTGCAGTTGGCGGATCGCGGCTCGTCGAATGTCGAACTTCGCGGTGTGATTACGTCCGTCACCGCGGATCAACCCATTGCAGTGTCCCAGGGTGCGACGGCATCCCGGCTGCAGTTGAGTCTCAAAGTCAGAGTTACGCTGATTGATCACGTAAACAACAAGGAGGTCTGGCGCAAGGATTTATCCGCCACAGGCGACTATTCCGCCTCCGCGGGACAATCCGGCCGCGAGAGCGGGCTCCAGCAGGCCATCGAGAACATTACTGATGACCTATTGCTGGAAACCGTGTCTGCGTGGTAAATTGTCTTTCTATTTCACACCTGAGAGGTGAAGCCTACTTATGGAAGAATTTATACTGGGTGCATACGTATTCTCGCTGAGCATCTTGTTTCTGTTCGGGTCACACGGTTTCGTGATGATATATTATTACTTCAAGAACAAAGACAAGAATCCGGTGGAGAAGGCGGACCAGGGCGAGCTGCCCATGGTGACCGTCCAGCTCCCGGTGTACAACGAACTGTATGTCGTGGAGCGGCTCATCGATGCCGTATGTGCTCTCGACTATCCCAGGGAGAAACTCGAAATTCAGGTACTGGACGATTCCAACGATGAAACTGTGGACGTTGTCGCCACCGCCGTGGAAGCGAAGCGCGCGCAGGGTTATGACATCGTGCAGGTACGACGTGAGAACAGAGTCGGTTTCAAGGCCGGAGCATTGCGCTACGGCATGGAAATCGCCAAGGGCGAATTCATCGCCATTTTCGACGCCGATTTTGTTCCCAGGCCGAACTTTCTCAACGATACGCTGCGTCATTTCACCAATGACGGCATCGGAATGGTGCAAACGCGCTGGGAACATCTGAACAACGAGTTTTCTCTGCTGACCCGGGCCCAGGGCATAGCTCTGGACGGGCATTTCGTGATTGAGCAACAGGTCCGCAATAAATCCGGATTCTTCATCAATTTCAACGGCACCGCCGGCGTCTGGCGCCGCGAGTGCATTGTGGATGCAGGAAACTGGCAGGATGACACGCTGACGGAAGACCTTGATCTGAGCTATCGTGCGCAGCTCAAGGGCTGGAAATTCGTCTTTCTCAATGATGTGACATCCCCTGCGGAATTACCGTCCGAGATTAACGCTCTGAAATCGCAGCAGTTCCGTTGGACCAAGGGTGCTATTGAGACCGCGAAGAAGATTCTCCCGCGTGTCTGGAAATCTGATCTTTCGCTCGGCATGAAGCTGGAATGCACGGTCCACCTGACCAACAACCTGGTGTTTCCGTTCATTCTGCTGACAGGTATCCTGAACGTACCGCTGGTGTTCATCAAGTCCACCGGTCGGTATGAGACCTTCTTCGCTTTCATGTCCATCTTCGTTCTTGCCTTCATCAGCTCCTTCCTGTTCTATCTCTATAGCCAGAAGGATGTCTACCCCGACTGGAAGAAGCGCATTTTCCTCTTCCCGCTGTTCATGTCGGGGAGTATGGGATTCTCGGTCAACAATACCCGCGCCGTGCTCGAAGGGCTGTTCAACAAGAAAAGCGCCTTCATCCGTACGCCGAAGTTCAAGATCGAGAACGAGAAGGATTCCTGGAAAAACAAGAAGTATCGCGCATCGAACAAGATCTCAAAAGCGGTGATGTTAGAAATCGCCCTGGCCCTGTATTGTTCGATCGGTGTTGTGGGTTCGCTGTGGTTCCTCGAAATCGCCGCGCTGCCCTTCCAGCTGCTGTTTTTCCTCGGCTTCGGACTCGTTGGAATGATGTCCATCCGTCACGCGCTCTCACCGCAGAGCCCGTAGGAGGAACGAGTACAGGACCATTGGAACAGACGCAGTTACGATAATGCAATTTCGCCACAGCAGTCCCGTCTGCTGTGGCGAAGTGCGTTATGATCTGTTGAGTTGTATATTCCCTTATTCATGCATTCACCAGGCAGCATATCACACGATACGGCTTCGTTGGAGCGGCACATTGCGCTGCATCCAGGTTCACCTCTGTTTGCGCGGCTGGCGGCGAGGCATATCACCGACAATCGTCCGGCACTGGCCCTGAAGCTGTGCCTGCAGGGAATGCGCCTCTATCCCGAATACCCAACCGCGTTGTTGCTGATCGCCAAAGCGCAGGTCATGCTCCGGCAGTACAGTGACGCCCGGGAAACGCTGAACGAACTGCTGCGCAGCCTGCCGGGGTGCCCGGCCGCGGTACAGCTGCTGGACCGGATGACGGAACTCGAGCTCGAGTATCCGCCGTACACGGCGAGCGGCGGAAATTTCGTCGCGGGGTTCGACTTGCAGCGTGGGGGCGCGTCAGACGGTGAACGGAAATGGAGCCATCAGGAGGATATCCTGCCCGGCTTCGAAGCACCGAAACATGACGGGGAAGAGCCGCTGCCCGAACCGCAGGCAGTGGAACAGGAACCTGCAGCCCCCACAGGGTTTGATCTTGCAGCACTGGCCGCTCGGTTGGAATCCGCGCGTATCCCCGCCTTGCCCGACGATGAGGACGTGATGGAAGGTGCCGCGGAAGAAGAGCCGCTGCAAGATGCCGTTGACCTCGGTGCTCGTCCGGTGACGGAAACCTTGATCGATATCTACGAACAGCAGGGCAGGTATCGCGAGGCTATTGATGCATGGCATCGCCTGGCTGAGCGGCATCCCGACCGTGTCGACGAGTTCGAAGCGCGGATCCGTGAACTGGAAAACAAACTCGACGAATCGTGACAGCTCCCTCGCTCCCGCGCTCCAGCAAGCGAAAGAATTTCAAGCGTACCACACAAGGAATGACACCATGCTGACCACTGCACACACACTGTTACTCGTGATCGATGTCCAGGGCAAGCTTGCCGATCTGGCATGGCGTGCCGAGACGATACAGAAAAATGTCGGTACACTGATTGACGGCGCGAAAGTACTGGGGATTCCGATGGTCGCTACCGAACAGTATCCCAAGGGACTCGGCTCGACCATCCCATCCATCATTGAAAAACTGGATGGTGCCCGTGTCATCGAAAAGGACAGTTTCAGCTGCTGCGCCAATTATGATTTCGAAGTCATGCTCACCGAGATGCACAAGACGGATATCATCGTCTGTGGTATCGAGACGCACGTCTGTGTGTATCAGACGGTACGCGACCTGCTTGCCCTGGGGTATAACGTCCACCTCGTGACCGATGCCGTTTCGAGCAGAACAGAGGAAAACTGGAAACTGGGTGTACGGAACTGCGAGAAGCTCGGAGCAAAGTTGACCGGTGTCGAAATGCTGCTGTTTGAGCTCCTGCGTGTTTCGGGCTCCGATCAATTCAAGGCGATTTCGAAGCTGGTGAAATAAGTCTTTCCCGTACTTATGAGAAGAGCCGGTCCACCAAAATGGACCGGCTCTTTCATACGTGGGGAAGTATGCGTCTTCCCTCAGTTGCGTCGAGTAGAACCGGTCGACTTTGGCAGACCGGCTCTACTCGGCATTCAAATTACACGTCTTTTACGAACGTTTCGTCGGGAATGTCTTCGTTGTGCTTGTACGAGGTGATGGAAACCTGCATCTGCATTCTCGGATTTTCCGCGGCATAACTGAACGGCAGCTTGAGGCCGTCCACATCACGGTAATCACTGTAGCGTATCACCGTCGTGATCGCGCCCTGCGGACTTTCAGCTGTTTCCACCTTGCTGTGCAGCAGGAAGGTCTCGGCATCGACCATCCACTCCTCGTTGCTGTGCTTACGCTTGAAATTGACGACGTAAACCACGCGGTCGTCAACCTGCTTCTTTTCCGCGACGCTGACGGTATAACCCAATTCCTTGTAGCGCAGGACCATATTGAACTGCTCGTCTTCGAGTGCCTTGGCAAGTTCATCGCCCGCGAGAGCTTTGAGCGGCTGCATGGGCTGACGCTGAACAGCATGCTGACCATCAACCCACGACTCCGTTTCGACGATCTGTGACTGGCCGCCCATATCGATGGAGAGCGTCACGTTCTGGTATTTTTTATTCGGTGCCTTGGCGATTTCCTTCATCATGCCTTCGCCTTTCGCCATTCCAAAATCGAAGGTTACGTCGGCCTCCGTGATGCGCGATTCGATGTCCTCCATCGCCTCGCGTCCACCCTGAGCGGCAATATACTTTTCGATCAGAGTTTCCGCATCGATGTCGAGTTCGTACGAAACGGACTCGGAGAGCGGATTCATGTCGGTGTCGTACAGGTTGACTTCACCAAATTGTGTCAGACGTTCCTTAATCACACTGGCGTCACCGACGGCGAGCAGGGCGAGGTTGTCCGTGCCGAGGTATTTCTTCGCCATCGTCGTGATGTCGGCCGGCGTGACGCTCATGATGTGTTTCACGTAGTTTTTGTAGTAGTCCTTCGGAAGCTCATACAAGTCGATGTTCTGGACCATACGGGCGACCGTGGACGGCGACTCGAGCCCGAGCAGAAAGCGGCCACTGGCGTACTGCTTGTGCATATCCAGCTCGCTGCTTTCCACCTGCTCATTCTGCAGGCGCTCCATCTCCAGGATGACCTGCGTGAACGCGGAATCGGTGGCAATGCGGCGGACGGTCGCGGAGGCATTCCACAGACCGGCCTTCTTGCGTGCTTCGACGCTGCTGTATGCGCCGTAGGTGAAGCCGTGCTTCTCGCGGAGATTGGCGAACAGGCGTCCGCTGAAGCCGCCGCCGATGATGGAATTCATCATCGAGAGAGGTACGTAATCAGGGTTGCTCCGGTTGACGCAGGTCGTATTCACGGCAATCGCGGTCTGCGTCTGCGTTTTACCGAGGTCGACGAGGTGCACACTGCGGCCTGAGAGCGCTTTCGGTGTGGGGAAGTTGTTCGTCGGCTTCGTGCCCTTCTCCCAGCTGCCGAAATATTTCTCGATCACCGGCATGATTTCCTCCGGTGTAACATCGCCGACAATTGCCAGGGAGGAATTGTTCGGAATGAAATACGTCTTGTGGAATGCTGCGAGATCGGCGGTCGTGATGCCGCTGACTTCGTCTTCCGTCTGGAAGTTGGAGTACGGGTGCACGTTGTAGCCCACGGTGATCTGCAGACGGCCCATTACGGCGTCGGGATTCTTTTTGATGGACTGCATTCCCGAAAGCGTCTGCTTCTTGAGCTTGTCCAGCTCGTCATTCGGGAAAACCGGATTGTATAGCGCGTCTGTCATCAGGGTGAGAAGTTTGTCCATGTGCTTCTTCAGACCGGAGCCGGAGACGGACATCTGATCGTCAGCCGCGCTCGCGCCGATGTTGAGGCCGAGGTAATCGGCTTCTTTCGCGAAATCGAGAGAGGTGCGCGAAGTGGTACCGTCCGTCAGAAGATCGGTGGTGAACTCTGCCACACCGCTCTTGTCACCGTCGTATTCACTGCCCGACTTGATCAGAAGGCGGAAGGTGATGACAGGCTGAGCATCGTTGCTGACAACGAACACCTTGAGTCCATTGTCCAGCTCAGTTTCAAAGAATTCGGGGAAGGAAGCATTGGGGGCCGGACCCGGCTCGGGCTTCGGCCAGTCGTTCTGTGCGAATACCTGCCCTCCGGCGAGGAACAGGAGCAGTGCGGTGAGAATGCGAATCTGTTTCATGTATCTAATTCCTGTGTTCTCGTGAAGGGGATCAGCTGTTTTTATCCATGACGACATACTTGACGACGTTTTTGCGTTCCGGACGGAGGTATGTGTTGGCGACGCGTTTGATATCGTCGCGGGTCACGCTCATGTACTTCTCCAGCTCCTTGTTCACGAGATCGGTCTGACCGTAGAACAGCGAGTAAGCGGCGAGGTTGCGCAGCTTGGAATCAAGAGAAAGAAAACTGCGGGTGAAGGAGGTCTCCTTGGCGTTGCGCACCTTGTTGAACTCTTCCTCGGTGACGCCATCGCGCTGTACCTTGGCGATTTCCTCTTTAATTGCTGTTTCGATCTGTGCGAATTCCACCCCGGCGTTCGCGATCGAGAAGAACGCGAACATGCCGGCCTTGTCCAGCGGCATCCCGAAGCTCGAGGCCTGAAGCGCGAGCTGCTCGTTATCGACGAGGCGCTGATAGAGGCGCGAACTCTTGCCGCTCGACAGCACATTGCCCAGGAGTTCGAGGGCGTAGGCATCGTCGTTGCGGTAGTCCACGGTCACGTAGGATTCGATGTATGCGGGAAGCGGCGTGACGGCCTCTTCCACGATCAGTTCGCGCGGTTCGGTCTGCTTGGGAATGACGATCGTGCGGCGCTCAGGATTATTCCCGGCCGGAATGGACCCGAAATATTTCTTGATCCACTGCTTTGTCTGGTCGACATCGAGGTCTCCGCCCACGACGAGGCAGGCGTTGTTCGGCAGATAGTACTTTTCATGGAATTCGAGAAACTCCTGGATGGAGGCGCTGTTGATGTCCTGCGCCACGCCGATCGGCATCCACTCGTACGGAGTACCCTTGAAGGTGTTCTTGAAAAGATTGTCGCCGAGCGTGCCGAAGGGACGTCCCTCGTAACGCTGTTTGAGCTCTTCCTTCACGACCTTGCGCTGTGTTTCCACGCCTTGTGAATCGACCACGAGATGCGCCATGCGTTCCGATTCGATCCACAGCGCCAGTTCAAGCTGGTTGATGGGGACTTTGAAGAAGTAGTCTGTCTGGTCGAACGACGTCGAAGCGTTGAGTACGCCACCGGCGGCGGTTACCAGCTTGTCGATCTGTCCACGCTTGATGTTTTTCGTGCCCTCGAACATGAGGTGCTCGAAGAAGTGCGCAAAACCGGTGCGGCCGGTGACTTCGTCCTTGGAGCCGACGCGGTAGAGCACGTAGGTCATGGCCGTCGGTGCGGTGCGATCGGTGTGAAGTATGACGGTAAGTCCGTTATCCAGTTTGTATTCTTCATACTGGATCGGCGTGAATTCCTGTGCCTGTGCGCCGACGGCGAACAGGAAGAACAGGACCAGGAGTGTGAGACGTTTTGTCATCGATAAACCTGAATTATTGAAATGATTGTATGTTGATCAGTTTTCTACGTTTTCTGTACCAGCGTTCTGCAGGAAAGGAAGGTCCAGCAGGTCCCGGATTTCGTGTATGATATGGTCGGCCATACCCAGGTACTCGCTGCCCAGCGTGGTTTCAACAGCGACGCAGGCCATACCGGCATTTTTGGCCGATTCGATTCCGAGCGGCGCGTTTTCCACGACCACGCATTGTGCGGGCTGCAGATTCATGTGATGCATGGGAGCCAGATAAGGATCAGGATTCGGCTTCGCGCGGCGCACCTCGTCCCCCGTGATGAGGAAATCGAAGAGCGCGCGCTTTTCCTCGGGGAGTGCCGCTTCCATGTTTTTTGTCGAGGACGCCGTGACCAGCGCCGTTTTAAACCCGCGGCGGCGGATTTCGCCGATGACTTCGAATACATGCGGGAAATACGTCATCTTCACGATCGAGCGATAATAGGCGCGCTTGCGTTCGATGAAGTCCTCATGCTCTTCCGCGGCAAGCGTTACCCCGGCCTCCTCCAGGAAGGTGGGTAGGATTTCGCGCGATGCGCGTCCCTCGTGCAACAGCACCGAATGTTCGGACACGCTGCCGCCGAGATCCTGAAACATCTTGTCCCAGGCCAGAAAATGGAAGTGAAGTGTATCGGCGATAACGCCGTCGAGGTCGAAAAAAACTGCCTGAATCATGTATCCAGCGTACGGTGAAACTCTACCTGTGGTTCCCTGCGCAATGCATGAAACCTGTGCAATCTATTAAGATACGAAGAAAGCGCTCAAAAGTTGTAAGATTACACGGATTTAGGTAGTGATTACTCGGATGTCTCACCACAGATTACGCAGATTACACAGAGGGCTTTCATGACTGGCGGAGACTTGCAAGCCCCCCACCCGCGAAAAAGCCCTCTGCGTAATCAGCGTAATCTTTGTTAAGCATCTGAGTAATCTGCCATAATCAGAGTAATGGCAGCACTCCGTAAATCAGCACCCACACCTGCAACAGAGTCAAAACCACCCCGGCCGCGGCTCCGGCCAGCACCTGAGGCAGGTCGTGCGCGCGGAGAGTGATACGGGCCCAGCCGAGCAGCAGGGCAACGGGCAGCAGCCACAGCAGCTGCCAGCCGAACAGCGGCCAGAGAAAGACGAGCGGACCTGTGAATCCCATCATATGCGCGCTGATCTTCCAGCGCAGGTTGATCGCATTGAGAATGAGGGTGTTGAAGGTGAAACACCACATCAGTCCCCACACGAATACCGAGGCGTTGAGGAAAAGAAGGAAGAGGAGCCCGCCCAGCGAGATACCCGCGCTGAGCAGGTAGGGTTTCGTGCGTTGCGTCCGTTCCGGCACATCATAGGCCGTGACATGGTCCATACGCCGCAGATAGAGTACGTATACGATCTGCAGTCCGCCCGAACACGTCGTCGCCACAATCCATACGACGATCTGATGCAGCAGGCTGCCATGCTCGTAGGCAGCCACGAGCAGGCCGAAAACCGCAGCGGCGATCACCGGAGGGATAAGTGCAACCGAGAGTTTGTGCGCGAAGCGTTCGCCTGCGCCGGCATGTTCCACGAGGGATTGTGTAGAGTCCATGCGGCAAGATGAAGAAATTCCATGACCTCGCAAAGACCGGCCGGAGGATCGGAGCAATACACCATACGCTCCTGTCTTGAAAGTGAAGGACTGTCCGTGTATGTTTCACTATCCGAAGGATCTCGTATTAATTCGAGGGGGAAGCATGCTTCGTCGTGCTGCTGAATTTGCTGTTCTCTTACTTTTCGTATCCTCACTCGCCCCTGTATATCTTCCGGCGCAGGATGCTCCCGGCCGCACTGCCGTGCTTCAAGCCGTCGGGATGCACACGCGCGTTTCCCGGTTCGGACAGGTTCCCGCCTATTCGCCGGATGGGAGCAGGCTGGGCATGTACTGGCCGGAATCCAATGAGGGAAAGGCATCATACATCCAGAAAGGCCTTGTGTATAGCGGGACGCCGTTGCTGTCAGGCTATGTGCGCGGAGAGTTGCGTGTGTCGGGTAACGTGATACATGACAATTACTTTCCAGGACCCATAGGTCCAGGCATGAAAATCGGGACCCCGGACAATCCACTCTATCGGGTGTATACGATCCGCGCCGGACAAGCGGCCGAAGACGATTATCTCGATTGGCCGGCGCAGCTCGGAGCGCCCGTGGATACCTCAGGAGCACCCCTGTTCTACGGTTCGCCGCAGATGTTCTGGGTAATGAACGATCTCGATACCACATCCATGCAGGCGGAGCTGTTCAGCGATCCGATGGGCGTGGAAGTGCAGTGCGTTCTCCATCCTCATTTCAGCCAGGGAAATCTTACGTCGGATGCGCTCATTCTGCGACTGACATACATCAACAAGAGCAGTGATACGATCCGTGAGGCCTACATCGGTTATCGGGCCGATCCCGATATCCGCGATGCGCAAAATGATGCCGCGGGATCGGATTCTGCACGCGCGCTCGCCTATGTCTACGACCAATATCGCTACCAGCATCTACCGGACGAGGACGCGGCATCCGCGGCCTTCGGTGTGTGTATGCTGCAGACTCCCGTAACACCCGCGGAAGAGGAGGATAGGGCGCGATGGAAGGATGGCTGGCGGGCAGGATACAGAAATGTCTCGTTGTCGGCCGCGGTTGCTCCCGTGAAATCTGCGGGCCCGCAGCAGGACCCCGTAGGTGATCCGAATCGCTCCGAGGTTCCTGAGCGGTATCATGCCTTGATGCAGGGACGCGGACTCAATGCCGTCGTACGCAATCCGCTTACAGGGGAGCCCTCGCGTTTCTGGTTCAACGGCGATCCGGTAAGCGGCGAAGGCTGGCTGGTGGATGACGGCTGGCTGATCGACGACGAGATTGTCTCCGACAAAGCCGGTGACAAGCGCATTCTGATTTCAGCTGGCCCGTTCGATTTCGCTCCCGGCGACACACAACAAGTAGTCATTGCGCTGATCGCCGCACGCGGAGCCAGCCGGGGCGCAGCCGTGCATCTGCTGCGCGACCGCGCCGAGTATCTCCGGCAGCGGCATCTGCTGAATCCGCATATCGCGGGATTCTCCTCTGCCGGACTCCGCACCGAAGCACTGCTGGGCGCGGGAACCGAGTTTCGTTTTACAGCACGCACCTCTGGAGCGCCTGTTACCATGGAAGGAGAAATCACGGATGCAGAAGGTGGCCTGATCGGACGTGTTCCCCTGAAAGAAATCGTCGTTGGAAATGAACGCGTGTACTCCGGCAGCAGGATACTTCCAATTTCCGAGAACGGTGTTAATGCATCCTTCCTCGCCCGTGAAGGCACGATGACATGGCGGCTTCCGGCTTCAGTCTCTATCCCGCTTGCGGGCGACATTGCAGCCCGGGGTGCCTACGTCCTGCAGGAAGGAGACGACAACAACCGCATCGCTCCCGACGAACAGGCTCGCTGGGTGCCGAGGCTCGAGAACATCACCCTGTACGATTTGAACGTTCACATCCAGCATGACGGTCTGCACCCGGATGAGTGGATGTATTTTCCATTGCTTCCCGCCGGACGAGAGGTCCCTTCCGAGGATACTCCATGGCTTCCGGAATTCGGGTCACGAACACTACCACAAGAATACACAGGCTGGGGCACGGAAGCGGACAGCACGTCATTCCTCTATGATGTCATTGACATCACGAGAAATTCCTGGTGGCGACTGCGGAACTGGATCAAGACGGACAGTACCGCTGGAGAGTGGTATGATGTGCTCATGACGCAGGTGCGGGGAAGCTCCGAACAGCGTCCGGGTGTCCGCATCCTCGATGTCTCCGCACTTCAGGACCGCTGGTATGTCGCGGAAATACATGAGGAATATCCGGGAGCGCCTCGCACGGTCACATTCCGCGATTCGCTGACCGGCTTCCCGTACTTTTCGTTCTACGGACTCGATACCTTCACAGGCATGGCTCCCACCACGGAAGGCTTTCGCGTCGTGCGCGGAACCATCGGCAGTGCCGCTCCTGCCTACGATGTCGAGGACACACTCGGAATCGATCCTGCGGCCTTCGATATGCGAGCCTTTGTCGTAGGACAAAACATGTTCGGGGTCAATGACAGGGCGGACTTCCGTATTGTAGGTGATCTCTCCGGTACAATGGTCTGGAACTTCGCAGATGGTGGATACGAGGGTCTGACACGTATGCCGCTGCATTTCTTCATGCGTAAAAACGGCGGAACGTGGACCCGCGTCCACGCAGCCATCAATGAGATCAATCCGGACATCCCTGATGGTCAGCCCGATCCAGATGGTGGCGATTATCTTCTCCTCTACGATATCCCTTATGTGGCGGATACAGCACCGGGGAAGAAGGTCTTGCCGGATATCGATGCGGATCTCCCCGCACAGTTGAAACTTGACCTGAATGCCGTGCCGCAATCCGGTTCATTCAACCTGCTGTTCTATCAACCTGTGACCACCGAAGACCTGTTCGTATTCAATCCCCGGCACGTTCTCCTCGCGAGCAGCAATAAGAAGCCTGTTGGTGCCACGATGCACCCGGCCGCACCGATGCCGTTTTCTGACTGGACGTCCGTGCTGCTGGAACTGCAGCAGGATGGCAGTTTGAAAGCTGAGGTGTATGACATGCTCGGACGCCGTGTGAAGGTCCTGCGTGATGAGTTTCTCGCCGCGGGCAAGCATGTGTTAATCTGGGATGGTTACTGGGAAGACGGGCGTCCGGCGGAATCGGGCAGCTACCTCCTGCGCGCTGTTGCAAGTGGTGAGGAGATCACACGCAGGCTGATGATCGTTCGTTAGGCTGCCTATGCAGGCCTGAATTTTTCCACCACGGCGAATATCACGATTGCCGCGAGCGCACCCAGCAGGACGTCCGTGACGTAATGCTGCTGCGTGTACACGGTACCGATGATTACACCGATTCCAGGGAAGAGGAATATCCAGAAAAATCGTTTTTGATAACGGCGGGCGTAGAACAGTGTGAGCAACGTCACGCCGGTGTGCATGGAGGGAACGCAGTCGCGCACGGCGGGAACGAGATTTACCTCGAGAAAGGTCTGCACCCATTGTGTTGTTGGCAGCCAGCCTTCAAGCGTGGGTAATTCAGCCGGCATCCAACGCTGCGGACCCAGCGCTGGAAACAGGGCGTAAGACACAAGCGCGCCATACCAACCGATGGTAATGGCAGCGAGTACGCGTCTGAAATCCGTGATCGCGTTCCCCCGAAACATCAATATGAGCAGAACCGGTGCACCGAAGTAATACGAAAAATAGGCGAGGTGCAGCACGTCCGTCATCATTGGATGCTGATGCTCCCCCAGCCAGATAATCGGATTGAGCCCGAATATCGCATGGTCAATGTTCAGCAGCACATCGTCGATCAGATGTGTATCCGAAGGTCGTCCGCCGGCAATCATTTCGTGCACCATGCCGTACAACACCGGATACATCACGATCGGGGCGAGATAGCGGATTGCATTTGCGGTTACGGGATAACTTCTGCGTTGAGAAAACGCGAGAAACCAGAGAAGGAAGAAGCCGAAGGTGACCACGATCACCTCGGGAATATGGGCGGTACTGCCGTGCAGCAGTGCATCGCACACCAGCAGCAGGATGATGGCAATCGCGAATATGGCGGAGAATGTGGACCATCGCCGGAGGGATCTGATCTCTGACAGGTCTTCGTAAAGCGCAGTGGGTGCGGAGGGCCAGGCGGGGAACGAGGTTTCCACGATTACTCCCTGATCCACGAAAGCCGGCGTTTCGATGTGCGCATTTCAGACGGTCAGAGTTGTGGAATCCTTGATCGTCAGGGGCTGTGCGGCCGTCGCGGAAATGTGCACGTTGCCCCGGCATGAGATGTCCTTACCGAATCGTACATCACCATCCACGCGCAGGGACGCACAGTGCAGGAGAGAGGGCGGGCCCTCGGGGAAACGCTCGCCGAGCTGGGAGACGAACTTGAAGTACCGCCTGTCAAGCACGATGTCGATGGTCGGGAGGGTGCGGGCGGGATTCTGCACGATGCGGAAATCGTCGGTGAGCACGTAGGCGTCGGACCAGATTCCCAGCAGGTCGTCGGTGGTTTTCACCGGAGCGAATCGCGTGCGCGGCACACGCAGTGCTGCCGCAGTTTCGAAGAGCGATATCGCTGCGCCCATGGCCGTTTCCATCTGGAAGACCTCGGGTGACGAGGGATCGCGCGGATCCAGCGTTTTACGGTTGCGGATCAACGGCAGGGGAAGAAGGTTGTCGTAGCGCGANTCGTGTTGAAATAGCGGTAACGTTCGATGTCCTGGAATTCCTCTTCCTCGTCTTCGGGACACTGCGCGCGCTCGCGCAGCGTCAGACGCCCGTCCTTGAGCAGCGCGAGATGTCCGCCCTTGCGGTCGGCGGGAGTGCGGTCGGCCACCTCCATCATGAACGGCAGCTCCTTCGCGGCGAAATAACCGAGGATGTCTGTGTCGATCACGGCGCCGAGATTGTCGGCATTGCTCACGAAGGCGTAGCGGACGTCGCGGGAAAGCAGTTCGTCGAGCAGACCAGATGTCACCAGCGCGGTGTAGATGTCCCCGTGTCCCGGGGGACACCACTCCAGCTCCGGCTGCGAGGGCGAGGTGGCGGGCGAGAGGTCCTCGGCGAGGATCTTTGGAATCTGATGCTGCAGGAAATCCAGCGGCAGGCCGGAGTCAAGGTCTGAATACGCCTCGAGTGCTTCGAGGCTGTCTGCGCGTGTGGCGAAACTGTTCATCAGCAGCAGGGGCACCTGCTTTCCACGCGACTCGCGCAGGTGCAGGAGCTGCTTCACAATGATATCGATGAAGCGCAGCTCGTTTTTTACCGGGATCAGGCTCTTCGCCTTCTCCAGTCCCATGCTCGTCCCGAGTCCGCCGTTCAGTTTGATGGCGACGGTGTGTCCGAGCGCATCCGTGCCCTTGTCCGCATAACCCGAAAGCGCCTCTGCATCAGGTACATCCGTTACCGGATCGATCTGCGACCGCGTAATAGTGCCCGTCGAACCACTCTGCAGCTGCAGGTAATTCCGCTTGAACATGTTGATTACCAGCGCATGCGTGCCGGCATCCAGCATCTTCTGCTCGAATGCACGAAACTGATTCAGAATATCACCCGGGTACGCGTTCATAGGTCAGCTCGATGCTACTGCTTGTAAACTCTCCCGGTTCGCTTCGATGGTGCGGGCGATGTCGTCGTCGCTGTGCACGACGGACATGAACGCCGCCTCGAACTGTGCCGGCGCGAGATAGATTCCACGCTTGAGCATCTCGCTGAAGTAACGGCCGTACAGCGCCGTGTCGCAAGTCTTGGATTCGTCCCAGCTTTGCACCTTGCGGTCGGTGAAAAAGAGCGTGAACATCGATCCCACCCGGTTACTCGTGTAGGGCAGTCCCAGTTCCTGGACATTCGCGCGAATGCCGTCGTAGAGCCGGCCGGCACGTTCATCGAGCGTGGCATACAGCTGGTCATCCTCGGTGAGGATACGCAGTGTCTCGAGTCCGGCGGTCATCGCGAGGGGATTGCCGGAGAGCGTCCCTGCCTGGTACATCGGACCTGCGGGCGCCACCATCTCCATGATGTCACGGCGTCCGCCGTATGCACCGACGGGCAATCCACCGCCGATAATCTTGCCGAGTGTTGTCAGGTCGGGCGTTATGCCGAACAGCTGCTGTGCTCCTCCGGCGGCCACACGGAAGCCGGTCATGACTTCGTCGAAAATCAGCAGGGCGCCCTCGCGCGTACAGAGGTCGCGCAGGGACTGCAGGAAACCGTCGTTCGGCGGCACGCAGCCCATGTTGCCGACAACCGGCTCGAGGATGATACAGGCCACCTGGTCGGGGAATTCCCGGAAGAGGGCTTCGACGGATTCCACGTCATTGTAGCGCGCGGTGAGCGTGTCGCCCGCCGTTGCAGGAGTTACCCCCGGGGAATCGGGGAGTCCGAGCGTGGCCACACCCGAACCAGCCTTGATGAGAAAGGAATCAGCATGCCCGTGGTAGCATCCTTCGAACTTGACGATCTTCGTCCTTTTCGTGTAGGCACGCGCGAGTCGGATGGCCGAAAGCGTGGCTTCGGTGCCGGAGTTGACCATGCGCACCTTCTCGATGCTCGGCACTACCTCGATGATCTTTTTCGCGAGTTCGTTCTCGAGTTCCGTAGGAGCGCCGAAGCTGGTCGCGCGGTCGAGCTGTGCATGCAGCGCGTCCACCACGCGCGGATGGCCGTGTCCCAGAATGAACGGCCCCCAGCTGCCGATATAGTCAATGTATTCCTTGCCGTCGACGTCGGTCAGCTTCGAACCCTTCGCGGATGCGAAGAACACCGGTTCCCCGCCCACGGCGCGAAACGCGCGCACGGGTGAATTGACGCCTCCCGGCATGAGATTGATTGCTTCGTTGAATAAGGCTTTGCTCTTTGTCATGTTCTTTCGGTTCAGTGAGAAATTGTCATTC
>PKTF01000041.1 GCA_002869275.1 Ignavibacteria bacterium
AGGCTGCGGCGCAGTGTTCTCTTGTTAATGATGTGAATGCGCCGTGAGAGTCCGTTGCGCAGCGTGCGCGAGCGGAAATTGTTATGGAGGTCGAAGACCGCGTCATAACCTTCCTTCAGCAGCCGGATGTTGAGAGTGCGGAGGGCGTTTCTCCCCAGTGAGGTGTCGATCGGGATAATTCTGTCGATATGGGGATTGTGCGCCAGAAGGCTGATGAATTCCTTGCGAACAGCGAAATGCACGCGGCACCCGGGGTGACGGGCTTTCATCACCCTGAGAAAGGGGGTGGTCAGAATAATATCGCCAATGGAACTGAGGCGGATGACGAGGATGGTGTTCAGCGTAATTGCGCTCATGCAGATCGGCATATGAATGTGCTCAAATGTAAGAAAAAACCCCGGCAATCGCCGGGGTTTCTCGACATGCAGAAATGCGTTGAGATTATTTCTTGAAGCGAATGGACCGCGCCAACAGTCGTAGCGTGGTCTGCTCCTTCTGCTTCATGTTGGATCCGGCATCCTTGACTTTTTCGGTGACAAACTCCAGGTTGCCGAAAACCTCGACATCTTTTCCTATCACGTCCTTGGGAAGCTGGAGGCTCTGATCGACGAATGTGATCTGCGCGGTGGTCTTGCCGTGCTGAATCAGCATCCAGCATTTACCCTGACAGGGACCGACAATACGCCCGCTGATGATCATTTCGATACCTTGCATGTCTTTTGCCTGTTTCACGGCATCGGTCAGGTTGAAGTATTCTTCGATGGGCGGAATCGGTTCGCCGTAGAATACGGTCGCGTCGTCCTGTGCGGCGCCATCAGCTCCGACTGCCCCGTCGGCACCGACAGCGCCATCGACCTGTGCGTAACTGATGGATGGTGCAGCGAGAATCAGCGCGAGGGCGAGAAGTGTAATGTATTTCATGATACTCTGGTGGTAGTTAAACATCGTGTTCATAATCATCATGTAAAGTAGTCCAGCTCACGGAATTGCACAAATGAAGAGGAATGCATTTTTCTGGTGCCATGCGATTGAGTATTTTTCATTATCACAGCGCATTCACATGATCAGGAAATACCGTGCAGGAATTTGAACATCTGGAACGTCCAAATGTTCCCGAACTTGATAAGATTCTCGGCGAACCCTTCAAGGTGCTCGACGATGGATTCGTGCGTGTTGTCGACTACATGGGAACCGATTCCTCCATCGTACAGGCGGCCCGCGTTTCTTACGGCAAGGGAACGAAGAAAGTGCGCCAGGATCGCGGATTGATCCGCTATTTGCTGCGACATCATCATACGACGCCGTTGGAAATGTGCGAGATCAAACTGCACGTGCGGGTCCCCATGGATGCCTGGCGTCAGTGGATCCGGCACAGGACGGCGAACGTCAACGAATACTCGACGCGATACTCCCTGGCCATCGATGCGGCGCAGACGACGCTCCCGGGGGAATGGCGGATTCAGGCCACGAGCAACAGGCAAGGCAGCGACGGCTACGCCGGCACGGATCAAGGTGCGCATTTCAGCAGGCAGGAAACGGAACTCCACGATCTCGCCAGGCGCACCTACAAGGAACGAATCGCGGCTGGTGTTGCGCGAGAGCAGGCACGCAAGGATCTTCCGCTTGCGACCTACACAGAGGCATACTGGAAAATCGACCTGCACAATCTGCTGCACTTCCTGTACCTGCGGATGGAAGCGCATGCACAGTACGAAATCCGCGCCTATGCCGACGTCATCGGCAATGAGATTGTGCGCCGCTGGTGTCCGGTGGCATGGGAGGCGTTCGAAGATTACCGTATTCACGGCATGGAATTGACGAAGCTCGAACAGGATGTCATCGCCGCCCTCGCACATGATGACGCCGATCGTGCGATCGATCTGCTCATCGCCGACGAACTCCTCCCGCCACGTGGTGAGGAAATCAAGAGCAACATGGAACGGGATGAGCTCGAAGTGAAGCTCCGAAAGCTCGGATACAAGATTCCCTGGTAATAATTTCGAACGTAGGATTGCAAATGAAGAAGCAGCGATCTGAAATTCGCGGTACGATTGTTAAACGATACTTCCTCAATTCATAGAGACGCTGGTTGACATATGAAGCCCGAAGACAATAAAATCATTTTTTCGATGGTGAGGGTGAGCAAGATCCACAAGCCGAATAAGACGGTTCTGAAGGATATCTCCCTTTCTTTTTTCTATGGTGCAAAAATTGGCGTGCTGGGACTCAACGGAGCGGGAAAGTCAACCCTTCTTCGCATTATCGCGGGCGAGGACGAAGATATTCTTGGCGAGGTGACATCGGACAAGGATATTACCTTCGGCTTGCTGCCGCAGGAACCGCAACTCGATCCTGATGCCACGGTTCAGGATATCGTTGAAGAAGGAGTGCAGGAAACGGTGGACATTCTTCGAGAATACGAGGAGGTCAGTGCAGGTTTCTCCGAACCGGATGCGGATTTCGACGATTTGCTCGACCGGCAGGCGAAGCTGCAAGACCGAATAGAACAGCTCAATGCATGGGATCTCGACAGCAGGCTCGAGATGGCCATGGATGCTCTGCGATGCCCGCCTCCAGAAACGCCGATCAGCCTGCTTTCCGGAGGCGAACTGCGTCGCGTCGCCCTCTGCCGGCTCCTGCTGATGAAACCGGATGTGCTGCTACTCGATGAACCCACAAACCATCTCGATGCCGAATCCGTCGCATGGCTCGAACAGCATCTCGCCCGCTATGAAGGCACCGTTATTGCCGTCACCCATGATCGCTACTTCCTCGACAACGTAGCAGGGTGGATCCTGGAATTGGATCGCGGAGAGGGTATCCCTTTCAAAGGCAACTACTCGGCCTGGCTCGAGCAGAAGCATGCGCGCCTTGCCGTGGAGGAAAAGCAGGAAAGCAAACGCCAGCGTGCATTGCAGGAGGAACTCGAATGGGTGCGCCTCAATCCGAAGGGACGCCATACAAAGAGCAAGGCGCGTATCGCCGCATATGAAAAAATGCTTGGTGAGGAATATGAACAGCGTCGTGAAGACATCGAGATCTTCATTCCGACGGGCGAGCGCCTCGGAGCGACGGTGATCGAGGCTGAAGGCATTACCAAGGCCTATGATGATAAAGTTCTCTTCGAGAACCTGACGTTCTCCCTGCCTGCGGGTGGTATCGTCGGTGTGATCGGACCAAACGGCGCCGGAAAGACAACGCTGTTCCGGTTGATCACCGGACAGGAGGAGCCGGATAGCGGATCTATCAACCTGGGTTCCACCGTTCAGCTGGGATACGTGGACCAGAAGCGTCCCCTCGATGCGGGGAAGACGATCTGGGAGGAGATCACCGGCGGTGAGGAGACAATGAAGCTCGGAAACCGGGAAGTGAATTCACGTACCTATGTGGCCCGCTTTAATTTCAGTGGAGGAGATCAGCAGAAGCATGTGGACATGCTCTCGGGTGGTGAGCGCAACCGCGTCCATCTTGCAAAGACGCTCCGCGAAGGCGCAAACGTTCTTTTGCTTGACGAACCGACCAACGACCTCGATGTGAATACGCTGCGCGCACTCGAAATTGCCCTGCAGAATTTCGCCGGTTGTGCCGTGGTCGTGTCTCATGATCGCTGGTTCCTCGATCGCATCGCAACGCACATTCTCGCGTTCGAAGGCGACAGTGAGGTTGTGTGGTTTGATGGGAACTACAAGCTCTATGAAGAGAATCGGAAAGAGCGGCTCGGTATCGACGCCGATCGGCCGCACAGGATCAAGTACAAGCGTCTCACACGAGAATAACTCGGATTCTTCAACAGTGCATGACGGATTGCAGATGAACAAGGAAATGCGATGGGGCGGGAGCAATGCGCAGAATGAGGCGTATGGGAAACTTGTGTTCATGCTGTTCTTCGCACTGTGCTCTCTACACGTTGCGTCTCCCGTGAATGCGCAGATTCAGATAGAGGTGAATGGCAAGACGCAGGCGCAGACGAAGATGCCGGCGGTTGGGGATACGGTACGTGGTGTGTATGTCGGTGAGTGGCTGCAGAATGCGCCCCCGGACAGTGCCGCGTTTGCCGGAAAGCCTGTCCTGCTGGAGTTCTGGGCGACATGGTGCCGACCCTGCCTCGCAGCTGTTCCCCATTTGAATGAGCTGCATGATGAATTTGGTGACGCGTTTCGTTTCATCGCCATAACACAGGAACCCAGGGCAGTCGCCGCACCAATTCTCAAGAACGTCCAGATGAAAAGTGCCGTTGTGAGTGACACGAAGCAGGGGACCACACACAAGGTCTTCGGAGTCTGGGTCATACCGCGCACGTATATTCTGAGCGCCGACCGTGTCGTGCTGTGGACCGGGCATCCGACGCGTCTTACCCGTGAAATTCTTCAGAAGTTGCTCGACTCCCTTGAGTGATACTGCAGTAGGACCGAGGACCTGGGATATAGGACCTGGGACATAGGACATAGGAAAGAAAACGTCCCGCTGGTTGCGGGACGCTTTTTTTAAACTGGGGGAGAATACTGCCAGATCCGTTGGATTTCGTTCTCTGGTATGTGAGAATCTGCGAATCTATCGCTTCTACCGACGGATCTCGCTGACAAACTCATCAACCTCGGGAATTCCGCCCTGGAACACCAGATACCCGTTATACGGCTCACGCGTTGTGATTTCACCGTTGATGGAAGTGAGCATGATGTCCTTCACTTCTTCGAGGTCGTCGGACTGCGCAAGTGCCCAGCCGAGTTTGATGTAGGCGACCTCCGGAAGCATGTTCTGCAACGGAATCACTCCGAGTCCCATCATCTCTCTTCCGGTTTCGTACACGTACATCTGTGCATAGCCCCAGAGCGTCTGTACGGTCATGTAGACGGCGACACCTGCTTCCCGTGCGCGTTTGAGAGCGGGATAAAGAGGCTTGTTCACGTGGCCGAGACCGGTGCCCGCGATCACGATGCCCTTGTATCCCTTCTCTACCATCATGTCCATCATATCTGGCTGCATGTTGGGGTAATAGTAGAGGATCCCGACCCGTTCTTCGAACACTGCTTTGATATCCACTTCGCGGTCATTGCGACGCTTCTTGTAGTCGTCACGAAGGTAGGAGAAACCTTCGCGGTTGACCATCGCGAGGGGTACGTCAGACAGCGTGCGGAAGGTGGAGCGGTACGATGAGTGCATTTTACGCACGCGGGTACCCCGATGCAGCAATCCATAGTCGTCGGACGTCGGACCGAACATGCAGACCATCACCTCGGCGATGTCGCAGTCCGCGGCAGTCTTGACCGAGTGGATGAGATTGAGCGCCGCATCCGAAGAGGGACGGTCACTCGAACGCTGTGATCCGACCATGACGATGGGGACGGGAGAATTCTGGACCATGAAGCTCAGCACTGCGGACGTGTGATGCATGGTATCGGTACCGTGTCCCACAACGATGCCGCGCACACCTTTCTCGATTTCCTCACCGATGCGGGTGGCAAGTGTCATGTACTCCTGCGGCCCCATGTTCTCACTGAAGACGCCGAACAGCTTGTCGGTTTCCAGGTTGCAGATATCGGCGAGTTCAGGAACGGACCCATATAATTCACCCGGGGTGAATGCGGGGATGACCGCGCCGGTGCGGTAGTCAAGACGGCTCGCAATGGTCCCACCGGTACCGAACAGTACGACGCGCGACTTTTTCGGATCATAGGGAAAGGCTTTCTCGGGGATTTTATAATGTGCTTCCTTGTACCCGAGTTCTTCCGCTCCGCGAATGCGATCGGCGCGGATGCCGACATTGTAGCCGGTAATCATCTTGATCACGATGTGATCGCCGTCTGCTGTTTCGGACCGGGGGAGGACGATGCCTTCAAACGTATCTGCATCTGTGAGGATGCGGGCATCGCTCCACACGCGGATACCGTATTTCTTCAATGCCTCAAGGGCGATACCCCTGTATCCTTTGTATGTGTCTTTGTCGCTCATGACTGCACCTCCTTCGCGAAATGCGCCGCGACTTCCTCTGCCACATCGGCGCCGGGAATACGACCGCGAACCTCGTCCATAACTTTGTCCAGTGTCAAATTGGGTATGTTCTTTTCATCGTGCAGCTTCGAATATCGCACCTGCTGCTTGGCTTTCTGAATGAATGATTCCAGTTCCGACCGTTTGAGCCTCGACGGCAGCGCCGCCGCATCGAAACCGTTTCTGGCCGCATGCCGCAGAACGTTCAGCACACCGTCACGCGTGAGCTTGCCATCGCTGACGGATTGCAGGATCGCGCGGACATCATCGAGTTTCATTTCGTCATAGGTGATGCCTTCGCGGCGCAGGCGGCGGGGATAGCGCCAGAGCATTACGGCAGCCTCTGTAGCGGAAAATCCCATCTCGCCAACGGCGAACTCGAACAGGGGAGCGAGCGGAGATATCGCGAGACCCTCGATGGCGTCTTTCGGAACGCCCGCCTCCGTAAACTGGCGGATGCGGTCCCAGTACTGCACGGGCATGCGTTTGCGCAGGCGCTCCAGCCTTTCCGGCTCGACGCGGATAGGGGGAAGGTCAGTGTCAGGATACATACGTTGCGGGCCGGGAAGGATGCGCTCGAATCCCGTGGTGCCGTCGCGCAGTGCCTGGCGTGTTTCCGAAGGAATACCGATGGTGACTTCCTTCGCGCGGATGGCGATTTCCTTTACCGCGGTTTCCACGTCCTGGGCGCTGCCCCATACAATGACAATGGTGTCGTCCGGGGTGCAGTCGAGAGCCTTTTTTGCTCCCTTCCATTCGGCGCCCGAAAGCGTTTCACCCATGGTGTCGGAATGGATGATGTTGGGCAGCACGGTGAGACAGGCGATCACGCGCACGCGGTCGGCGATCTCGCGTGAAAACACGGTGTTGTCCTGTGTCTGCCAGCGCAGGAGATCGACCCAGCCCGGCAGCTTGACGGCGGCCACGATCTGCCCGTTCTTCATCGCATCTGCAATCGGTGTGAAGCGGGTTTTCTTGAGAATGCGGGTGATATCTGCGTGTTCGTAGGTGAAGGTTTCCTCTGTGATGCCGCGAGATTTCAATTCCTCACGCAGACGCAGGAGATTCCACTGGCGCTGTGCTTCGTTATACGTGAGCAGCGGCATCATCCCGATTTTGGGAACACCCTTGATTTCGATGCGCGTTCCGCCGGTGACGCTCACATTCGTATCGGCACGTGTTGCGCCGATGCCGCGACGAACCCGCCCGGTGGTACGCATCATCTTGCGGAGAATCTGTCCTACTTCGGCGACCTCCTCCGGTGTGCGCATGTCGGGACCGGTTACCAGTTCGATCAGCGGCATGCCGAGGCGGTCTGTATTGTAGATGCGCCGATGTCCCACATCGCTGATTTCTCGGCATGAGTCTTCTTCGATGCCAAGTTGGATCATACTGACCTTACGTTCGCCGTAGGGCACGCTGCCGTTGATCCCGCAGATCGCCGTACGTTGGAAGCCGGTAGGGATACTGCCGTCGAGATATTGCTTGCGTGCGATGTGCACTTCGTCGACGAGGGTGAGTCCGGAGAGCATGGAGATCTCGAGCGCGATATCGAGCGCCTCATCGTCCATCATGAAGGGAGGCGTGTCATCCATTTCGTACGTGCACACGGTCTCCTTGTTCACCCGGTAGATAATTTCTTTTTTTGTTTTGAACTCCATGAGCGCTGTACCATCGTATTCACCCAGTTCAGAGAGCGTGGGTCTCATGTGACGGAGAATCTCGGCATGGAATTCCTTGGAATAGCGTCCGGCTGGACAGCGGCAGAACAGTTTACTCGTCGTGAGCAGCTGCTGATGCACCTCAAGGCCGGATTTGAACCCGACGGTTGCGTAGTCCTCGGGTGTCATTTCCTCGAATGGTTTGAACTGAAAGTCGTACATGGCGGTTTTCACAATGGTAAGTGATGCTACCGGGAAACCCGGAAAAGGTATGATCACATCAAATTAAGATAACAGGGTGGGAGAACCAAACGTGTTCTGTGTGCGGAACGCAGGGAGACCGCCGGCGGAGGATGGACATAGGACATAGGACGTAGGACGTAGGACGTGCGACATAGGACATAGGTAAAGTGGGAGTGTGTGCATGTGTAAACCTTCAAACCGTGATTCGCAATCGATGGTGTGAACTGTGTATTTTGTACTATCACTCTTGGAAAGGATTCATGATGCAGAACTCACCGATTATCTCCAGAGACAAACTCGGTTTCCCATGGGAGACTGTGGACCCGTTCCTTTTCTGTGTGCATCATGCGGATGCGTACCCGAAGGGGAATGAGGAACTTGGTCCGGATGCATCCCTCGCAGGAAGGAACATCGGGATGGATTTTCAACTCCGCGACGGCTGGCGCATGTACCACGGTGAAAGCGTGCCTGGTTTTCCTGCGCACCCGCACAGGGGTTTTGAAACCGTGACCATCGTGCTGAATGGCTTCGTCGATCATTCGGATTCCAACGGTGGCGCGGGGCGTTACGGAAACGGGGATGTACAATGGATGACCGCAGGAAGCGGACTCCAGCATGCAGAGATGTTCCCGCTGCTGAAGACCGACGAGGAGAATCCACTCGAACTCTTCCAGATCTGGCTCAACCTGCCGAAGTCGAATAAATTCGTCGAACCGTATTACAAAATGCTCTGGGCTGAGAGGACACCCAGACGCGAATTCAATGACGCAAAGGGGAGAATGACCAGGGTGCTGCTCCTTGCGGGAACGCTGGACGGCATACAGGCACAGGCGCCCGCGCCGGACTCGTGGGCGGCAGATCCCGATCATGACGTCGCGATATGGCTGATCGAAATGGAGGCGGGAGCGCAATGGACATTGCCCGCCGCAATGGAGGGATCGAGGAGACGCCTGTACTTCTTCGAAGGAGACGAATTGCGCATCGCAGGAAATCCGCTTGCGGTGTATCATGCGGCTGAAGTAGATCCGGCGCGGAAACTGGATCTTGAAAACGGCTCTGTCTCTGGACGTGTACTCGTCCTGCAGGGGAAACCGATCGATGAACCTGTAGTGCAGTATGGTCCCTTTGTCATGAACTCCCGTGCCGAAATCCAGGAAGCATATGAGGACTTCCAGCGAAATCGCTTCGGAGGCTGGCCGTGGGATCGTCCTGATCCCGTACACCCACGTGAGAGCGGACGATTCGCCCGCTCTGCTGACGGCAGCGAAGAGAGACCGGATCAGCAGTAATGATCAATCACGAAAAGCCCCGCACTGCGGGGCTTTTCGCAAGAATACGACAGTCTTGTCATCACGGACTTACCGATAGAAATACACCGACAGCTTTGTCTGATCGCTGTTCCAGTTGATGGATTCAAGTTCGGATACCGTGGTGTTCCCCTGGGTGTCCTTCGTGGTCGTTCTCCAGGAAATATTCGGCAGCTTTGGCTGCGCGGTATTGCCTGTGAGTCCGCCGCCGACCGGGAAGCTCGGTCCCAGATTTTCGATGGGAAAATTCACCACCGTCATCGCCGCGTTGTACGTGTAGTCTCCACCGTACCCGCTTCCAGCTGTAATGGCCGTCAGCGTTTCGATGCTTTTACCGTCGGCCGCGAGCCGGCCGGAAATGCGGGTGTTGAAATCGATATCATACAACGTGTAGCTGTAATCGACGGAAAACCTGTTTTCGTTCCACACCAGTGGTTCCTTCGAGCCGACCTTATTGGAGATGGTGATCGATGGAATATCCGCTCCATCTGTTGCCTTGATGGTGCTAGGCGGAGTAGTGCTCATCCCCTGCAGGGTGATGGCGATGGTGAGGAATTCCGTGACGTTGACCGTCGCTTCGGCGCTGCCAAGCGCTTCCGTCGATTGCCCGTCATACATGCTGACCGTGACAGTGTAGCTGCCCACTTCTAGATAGGGGTGGGAGACGGTGCTGTCTCCATGTACTGTCTGCGTATTCCCATCTCCGAAATCCCATTCGAAGCGCGCGTTCGGAGGAGCAGTGCCGTTGTTGCGCGCAGTCAGTTCGGCTTCCTGCCCAATCGCGATATTGGTATCAGCCGGTTCGAGCCAGAGAGACTGCATGCGGATTTTGTACCATTGAAATCCCGCCCACGAGTGCGATCTCCCCGACTGAGGCAGAACATCAACCTCGATACCAACAAGGTTTTCTTCGCCGGGATTCTCCAGCGTGATTTCTCCGGACGGATCACGCTTTTCGATCTCCTTGATATCCGGAAGGTCGACCCAGCCGATCGTTTTCGTCACCAAAGTCGGATCAGCCATGTCGAGTTCGACGCGGAACTTGTTGTAAGGAAGAAAAGTCGTTTTTCCCGAGGTTGCGTCGAGCAGTTTCACGCGCGGCAGATCTTCGTTATCGACAGGGACGGCATATGCCTCATACCTCGGGAAGATGTTGTCGCCGATGCTTCCATCGCTGACTTTTTGCCAGATCGCATCGAGCTTGCCTGCATCGCACAATGTCGATAGCGGAATAAAGATGATCTCGTTGTACGCGTAAGTATCGCCGTCTGCGAGTGCGGTGGCATTGACCGCGGAAGTGTAAGGTCGAAAGGCTTTCGCTGTGAGATCGAATGTGATTTCACCCTCCTTGCCGGGGTAGTTCGGATCATACACTTTCAGCGTGCCCGTGTTCCCACTGATTTCGTAGGCGTAGGCGATAATGGCGTGTCCGTCTTCGTCGGAATTCTTTACTCCGAGAAATAGGAATTGTGGTTGGTTCAATACCAGCAGCGCATAGCAGATGCTCCAAAAATGATCTTCCTCCGACCGTGTCCAGATCGGATCCAGCGGAGACTTGCCATCCAGTGTCCAGATATTGCTCGACGTGACAAATTCGTGCTGCAGCTCGGTGACGTAACGCAACGCATTCGCGTCATCTTGCCAGACCTTCGGTGTGCGGAACCAGTATTCGTCGTTGTCAAAATGTGTCTTGATCGCAAGGGAGGTCGAAAAGTCTCTGTGAAAGCGTGCGGCGCCGATGCTCATGCCGCCGCATACCCCATCGAATTCAGGAGATGTGCCATAGTTGACGAAGGACCATCCGTTGACGGCCGGATCGAAGAGCGTGTGAAAACCGCCGCCCTGTTTGAGGAGTTCGATCTGTGTTGCGGAGACGACGATTTCCGAGAAGTGCCGAACCGCGACGTCGAGGTAATCCTCGCCCCGTCCGACAGGCGTGATGGCTTCGAGCGTGCCGGCCGGCCGGTCGTAGTAGAATGCGACAGGAAAGCGCCCCTGCAAATCAGGGAGTGGTATGTGCAGCGTCATCGGGATCCCGGCGAATTCACCGCCGTTGTCGACACGGATCAGAGGAGAAACCGGGTCGAAGTCCGCGCCGAAATCATGTGATTCGATCTGGGCTTCGTGGACGCTGATTTGAATTCCCGAGGAATACGCGCCGCTGGGAACCGTGAGTTCAAGTCCGTTCAACGCAGCATCGGACTGTGTCACGGCCACGGTGCCACCCTCGGAGCCGAGATTGCCCTGAAGCACCTGAGCGGATTCCCCTGTGACAATTTTTCCAGAGTCCCCGCCCGGACCTGTCCCCCCGTCATCCTCACTGCAGGCGATAGGGAACAATAGTGCGGCAACAAGAATTAGTATGCGTGCATGACTGAATGCGCGGAAGTCTTCAGTGGTCATGGCGTTCTCCGGATGCTAGTCTGGTTGATAGGATTATCCGTGCTGGTAAGATGATAACAAGATAAGAATATCTCAGGAAGTCCGGAAACCATCCGGCAGCAGGTTCAAAAAAACACCCTCGCACAGTGCGTGCGAGGGTCAGGGCCCGATAGAGACGAACAGGTTTTAGAACGCGCCGAATTTCAGCGACAGGTTGCCTGAGATACCACTGAGATCATTGTTGTTCAGATCGGCAAGCCTGTTCATCCCGGTGATGTAGCGATAGCTCACGCCACCCGCAATGCGAAACCATGTTGTCAGATTCAGCTCGGCATGCACAGCTGGTTCGAGAACGAAGAAGAGATCATGTCTGTCGTCCCATGCGTCGTCATTCCAGAAATCATCGTCACATTCGTCATACCAGTCGTACATGTACGTGGCCGATCCGGCACCAATGAGCGTCTGTACATTCAGATGCAGCAGCTTTGTGGGTGCGACGATATACTCGAGCATGAGTCCACCATACCCGAGTCCGATAGCCATTCTGTCGCCGTCGAAATTATAAACCTGCTCGGCGAGCCGGCTGGCGGGAATCATATTGACGAGTCCGTATCCACCGATGCCGATCATGAACTGATGATCGATCAACCACCCGCCATACATACCCATGAGCAATGCGGGTTCGTCGGCGATCTGTGTTCCCTTGATTACGAGTGCCCCGAAGCCGCCATGATCGATGGGGTGGGCGAACAGTGTTTCCTGCTCCTGTGCCTTCAAGGACATGGGCAACAGGACCAGTAACATTAACATTATGCGGAGTTTCATCGTAGGTCATCCAATCTGATTTGTCATAAAACTGTAGTTGAAAAAAAACGTATTCCCAATCTTCTACTCTGGGATACGGTATGTCCCCCCTGATGTTGCATCCAGGGAATCGTGGAATTTCAGGATTACACGACTCTTTTTATGCTTGGCACGATTCACAATTCGTTATGCGCGATTCGTAATTTTTCTAGTGATATATTACGGCATGATTGAAATCCGGAACCTGCACAAGACGTTCAACGGCAATTTGCGCGTGCTGCGCGGAGTAGATCTCCGTATCGAAACAGGCGAGACCATCGCCATCATCGGTCAAAGCGGCTGTGGAAAGAGCGTACTGCTCAAGCATGTCATCGGACTCCTGTCACCCGACGAGGGAGAGGTGCTCGTCGATGGGAAGCAGGTCCACACCCTCAGGGAAAAAGAGCTGTACGCGTTGCGCGGGCGCTTCGGATTTCTTTTCCAGAGCGCCGCTCTCTTCGATTCCATGACGGTGATGGAAAATGTAGCACTGGGACTCGTTGAGAATCACAGTCTTGCCGAAGATGAAATCCGGAGCATCGTCGCGGAGAAACTCGCTGTTGTCGGGCTCCCGGGTATCGAGCAGAAGAAACCTTCAGAACTGTCGGGCGGAATGCGCAAACGCGTTGGACTCGCGCGTGCGCTCGCAACTGATCCGGATTACCTCTTATACGACGAACCGACGACAGGGCTCGATCCGGTCATGTCGAATCAGATCGACAGCCTCATCGCGGAAATCACCCGCAAGCTGAACGCGACGTCCATCGTGGTGACGCATGACATGTTCAGCGTGTACAACATCGTACACCGTGTGGCCATGATGCATGAAGGGCGGATTTATTTTACCGGCACACCGCGTGAGTTTCAGGAGACGGCTGATCCGGTCGTTCGGGATTTCATCGAACGATTCGGGAATGGAAATCGTGAGACAGTGAAGGGGTGAAGAGGTGAAGAAAATCACCCTGAAAAAATCCAACCTTTCGCTGATCACCTCGGATGAGAGGCTCTTTCGCATTCGCTATCGTGACGAACTCAACGAGTCGCAATACGAGGCGGCGGCGCATCTCGATGGTCCGGTACTCGTCGTGGCGGGAGCTGGGACGGGGAAGACCCGCACCCTGACTTACCGCGTCGCGCGACTGATCGAGCAGGGGATTCGACCGGAGTCGATTCTGCTTCTGACGTTTACACGCAAGGCTGCCCGTGAAATGCTGCGGCGCGCGTCCATGCTGCTCGATGAACGCACCGAACGCGTATCAGGCGGGACCTTCCACTCCTTCGCAAATATGTTATTGCGGCAGTTCGCCGGAGAAATCGGATACTCCTCGAGTTTCACCATTCTCGATCAGGGAGATTCCGAGGATGTAATCAACCTGCTGCGCACACGGCTCGGCCTGGCCTCGAAGAGCAAACGCTTCCCGAAGAAACAGACCCTGCAGCGCATGTACAGTGCCTCGGTCAACACCCTGACTGCGCTCGATCTCGTCATTGCGAAGGATTTCCCTCAGTTTGCTGAACAAGTAGAGGAAATCGAGGGCCTTGCGCGGGCTTATGTCGCGTACAAGCGGCAGAACAACGTGATGGATTATGACGACCTGCTAGTCAATCTCGTCACATTGCTCGAGAAGCACGAAGGAATACGCAGGAAACTCGGTGATCAGTACCGCTACGTGATGGTGGATGAGTACCAGGACACGAACAAACTGCAGGCGCGCATCGTGCGGCAACTCGCCGAGGGTCACAACAACGTGATGGTGGTTGGTGACGACTCGCAGAGCATTTATTCCTTCCGAGGAGCGCATTTCAGAAACATCATGGATTTCCCGAAGCAGTTTGACGGCGCTCGCGTCATCACCCTCGAAGAGAACTACCGCAGCACACAGCCGATCCTCGACTTTACCAACGACATCATCGAACGCGCGGCGGAAAAATATGCGAAAACGCTGTTCACGAAGAAGGACAGCGGGATGACACCGGCGCTGATCGCAATGGAGGGAGAGAACACGCAGTCGCGTTTCATCGCGCAGCAGATACTCGAATTGCGCGAAGAAGGCGTATTGCTGAAGGAAATCGCGGTACTCTTTCGCGCAGGGTATCACTCCTTCGACCTGGAAATCGAACTGTCCAGGGCCAACATTCCCTACGTGAAGTTCGGCGGACTCAAACTCATGGAAACCGCGCATGTCAAGGATTTGCTGGGGTATCTCCGTGTCATCGAGAATCCGAAAGACATCGTGTCGTGGACGCGGGCACTTCTGCTCTGTGACGGTGTGGGACCGGTCACGGCCGAACGCGTCACCGACGAGATCCTCCAAGGCCTGAATCCCCTGCATGAAAGCGCCGACACGCGTCTCAAGCAGATGGTGCGGGGTGAGGAGATCCCCGTGATGCTCGACGTCCTCCGTGAGATCGCGAACCCTTCACTGGCTCCCGGCGACAAGGTTGAGCGTCTGCTGCGCTACTACACACCGATATTGAAGGCGCGGTATGACGATCACCCCAAACGGCTGAAAGACCTAGAGATGTTTCAGACCATCGCCGAACGCTATGGACAGCTCAACATCATGCTTACCGACATGGCGCTCGAGCCCCCAAATGAGAGTGTCGAAGACATGCTTCCTGACGGACATGAAGACGAGTTCGTCACGCTCTCAACTATCCATTCCGCCAAGGGACTGGAGTGGAATTCCGTGTTTGTCATGTACCTGGTTGACGGACGCTTTCCAGTCACAATGGCCGCGGACAGCGATGAGTCCATGGAAGAGGAGCGCCGCCTGTTTTACGTTGCCTGTACCCGCGCGAAACAACGTTTGTATTTGACGTATCCCACCAATATTTACGATCGTGCGACAGGGACGATACTCAGCAAAGTGTCACGTTTTCTGGACGGAGTTCCGGAAAAGCTGCTCGACGGGTTCGTCGTTGAAGCTGAGGAATGATCAGTCGAGAAAGGTCGTCGTGCGCTGAGTGAAATCCAGGATGGATTCACGAAAGGTTTCATCCCTGGAGCGGCGAACCTGGATGCGGTAGGTCGTTTCCTCCAGATACTGCCGATCAAGTACCTCGACCTCATACATCTCCATGACATGGTGCACCTGACTGGTCATGTCATAGGGGAAGCGGACCGAGTAGGTGTTGTACAGGTAGCGCTTTTCAATCTTGCAGAGGGCAAGCACGGCATCGGCGGAATCCGAGTACGCATGCGCGAGTCCGCCCATGCCAAGTTTGGTGCCACCGAAATAGCGCACGACGATGACCCCGGTGTTGGTCAGCCCGAGGCGGTCGATCGAACCCATGATGCGTATGCCCGCTGTTCCGTTCGGTTCGCCGTCGTCGCTGTAGCGGAAATCGCTGCCATCAAAGCCGCAGCGATAGGCATAACAATGATGATTGGCATTGTAGTGTTC
>PKTF01000036.1 GCA_002869275.1 Ignavibacteria bacterium
CCAGATGGAAGTTTGGATAATGATTCTGCATTTGGAGAAAGCGGTTTTTCTGCTATTCCCGGCGGTCTCCGCACCTATATCGCTGGTTATTTCGGCAATCTGGATTACCGTGCTTACTTCTGGTCTTCTTCAGAGAGCAATAGTAATGAGGCCTGGTACAATGAATTGGATTACTATGAATCGAATGTCTACCGTAACGACCATGATAAGCGCTATGGTTATTCTGTCCGTGGTGTGAGGGATTAGACTGTATGGCGTCATCGCCTCTGGGTCAATTGAGGGCTGGATGTCTGCCATCATCAACTCTTAGATGGTCGAACGATACAGTCGTTCGAATCTCGGCCTGCCAGCAAAAAGTCCGCCACAGGCGGACTTTTTGCTTCGACTGAATCAAAGGACTGGGCATCGATCACCGCATACGCTGCGCACCGCACCCCGGAACGGCGCCGAACAGTTCCAACGTATTTTTCCAGGGGTAACGGTTGCCGTACATCGTAGCCTTCGAGCTCATCTTTCCCTGTAGATTGAGCCCAAGCATCGAACGCCACTGATTTGCGGGAGAATCGCGATCGAGATCAGTCTGCTCGCTGTACCGAGCGCTGAGGTATCCCTGCAGATAGTTTTTGTCAACCGGTAGTTCCTTCGGAATCATGCTGCGATTCCCTTCGACACTGGCAAACTCGAGATCCTCGAATTCGTCGGCGTTGATGAGTTCCTTTGTATTGCTCTCTGGACTGTACTCGAGATCTCCGCCCTTGTTTACGAAGAAAATGTTATTGTCGAGCTTCAGCCATTCATCCTTATTGAAACGGCTGTTGTCCACGCCGGCCATGATGTTGCCGCCGATGATGTTGTGATGGATGTCATACGACAGTTTCGTCATCACACGCACCCCGTAGCCCATATCCTGGAAATCCTTCAATCTGCTCCAGGTAAAGAGAATGGTGTTGTACGCGACCTCGACGTGACCGTCTTTCTCCCAGTTCGCCGGATTGGGCGCTTTCTTCCCGCCCGTGCCGAAAATCTCGATGGCTGCCATGCGGTTCGAGACGAAGACATTATTCCGGACGATGAACGTGCCGCCCTTGTGTCCCGCCTGGATGCCGAATTTCGCCCCGTTGACGAAAACGTTGTTGCGGATGGTGACATCCCCTCCCTTCGTATTTGTCCGCACGTACACGCACTGCTCCGTTACCGTCGCCTTGTCGCCCTTCACCCGGTTCTTCTTCGGCGGGAGCAAAAGCATGCCCGTTTCGACACCCTCAGGGCGGCCATCCTTGTCGGCGTAGGAATTCCGCTCTCCCATATCGAAGACAAAACCGTCGATCACCAGTCCGTCGACGTTTTTCTCGCAGAGCAGAAAGGCCTTGCGCTGACTCTTCTTGTTCGTCGGCTGAAACAGCGTGGCATGGGAAACGTTGTCCCGCGAGGAGAAATCAAGTGCGTAGCCCCCGTAGAGCTGCACAGGCTTGTCACACATGATATACCCGCAGCCGCGCGTGCCGGCGTATACGCCTTCCGCCACGGCGATAACATCGCCCGGCGCCGCCTTTTTCACCGCCTTGTCGATGTTCTTCAGGGGAGTCGTCGGGGATTTCCCATCATTTTTGTTTTTTCCCTTCTGAATGGAAACATACCAGTCGATATGGCCTGGTGTCTGGGCATGTCCGAGCGGAGAAAGAATGATGAAAACCAGAAACGTGATGATGATGCTGGCAGTCCTGTGCAGTCTCATTGTGCGCCTCCTGTCGGTTGCATTCGGATGGATTTCGGTCAGAGTAACGGGCTGTATGTCCGATGATACGGAGAATGCGGATGCGATCAAATAATGTGCACACCTCACTTGCCTAATGACTCTGTGTGTGTAAATCTCGCGATCACATCGTGAGAGAGTGAAGCGAAATCTTATGGATCTCGTATTTTCCACCACTTAATCCTGCGATCAGGATATACTTGCCCTGGTAGATGTATTTTAGTAGCTTATAATACAACCCTCATTACATCGCGCGTAGTTCACGAAACTCGAAAGGAGAAAAAATGGAACCTTTTATCGGCATCATTTTTTATCTCACGGCAATGCTTGCACCGCAAAATGCCACAGGTATAGTTGTAGAGAGCGAAAATCTGCTTCTCCAATTCACATTGCAGAAGGGCGGAGCGTGGAAAGTCGAGTCCATGAAATCGACCAAGATAGGAGACACCTCCATCGAAAAAGGGCTTTTTGGGATATGGTCCGTTAGTGGAGAGAATGTTGAGCTTGAAGTTAAGGGGAAACTCACAACACAAAAAATATCTGCATTGCTCGATGTACCGCAAAACATCTCGTGGAAAAGCGTCACTGAGATACCTGTATCATCAACACTGACCATGAATAAACAAGCCAGTGTCAAGTTGGAACGGAAAGGGCTTACTTCGATCATTTTTTATCGCGACAAGGCAAACATTTTGCCGGAACAGATTTCGGTCAAATACGAAGGTATGGACAACCGCTGATAGGCTGGCATATAACATCGTATGTGATTGCGAAACACGACC
>PKTF01000360.1 GCA_002869275.1 Ignavibacteria bacterium
CTTTTCACTTTCGGTGACAGCCGCGTCTTCCGGATCGGCGTCAATCGAAGTATCATCTCTGAAGGTGGAGACCATTTCCTGCCCGGCGGGAAGGTCCTCCGCGGTATACAGCATATCCAGGAACGCGTAAGTGTTGACACCGGTGCTGTCACCCCAATCGAGGCTGCGCAGCGCGAACGCCCGCCGCATCACACCAGGTACTTCCTGGCTCTCGAGTTCTGTCGCGAGATTGTTGATGAGCTTTTCCGAGTGAAAGAGATTCCCTTTCGTATTGAAGTACATACGCTCAACCAGCTCCGCAAACTCGGGAGGATTGATGCCGGGATTCACCCGTAGATCTCCTCTTCCATAGTAATGGAAGAACCCGTCGTTATCGAAGTAATACCGGTTACGAAATCGCGAAGATGATCTGGTCTGGATGCGTTCGTCGATCAGACGCAGGACGCCCCCTTCAGAATAAAGGCTGACATCGAACGTGCTGTCACCTATCACGAAACTTGGGACGTTGCGGCGGTCGAGCATCGAAATGGAGCTCTGGATGATGGTCGCTTTGTTGCGGACACCCATGACTTCACGTTCGATGGGGGTGGACGTTTCCACCGGCGCTTCATTTTTCTCCCAGAATCGAATGGCATCGCATGCTGTGAAGGCCAGCACCACGGCCAGCACCATGGTTACCTGAACCCACTTTCCCGCAGTCTGCATATGTCTACCGCTCTCTGGTGGCACTTGCTGTGCGTAATCTACAAAAAATACAGAGGCGATGGGGCATGACGTCCCATCGCCTTCAGATCTCTTATGGGCGGTGCATCAGGAGCAGCCGCTGGTGGTACCGCAGTCCTCACACACCGTACACGCCCCGTTGCGTTTGACGCGGGAAGAGCCGCAGGATTCACACATTTCACCCGTGTAGCCCTGCTGCCGTGCGACGAGTACGGTATCCGCTTCCTTGCGCACGGTTTTCTTTTCAGCGAGTACGGGTTCGGTGAGCATCGCTGCACCACCAGCCTCACGCTGTTTGTCCAGCGTCGGTGGTGAATTGAAGCTAGCCAGGGGCTGCTCGTCCGTCTCGTCGACAGATTTCACATGTACGAAATCCATTCGTCCGAGATACTCATACCCGAGGACACGGAAGACATAATCGAGGATAGAGGTAGCATTCTTGATCGCATCATGTCCGATGACAACACCCGCGGGCTCAAAGCGGGTGAAGGTGAAGGAGTCGACGAGTTCTTCGAGCGGAACGCCATACTGCAGCGCCTTGGATGCAAGTACGGCAAAACAGTTGAGCAATCCTTTGAAGGACGCTCCTTCCTTGTACATATCGATAAAGATCTCGCCCAGGGCACCGTCGTCATATTCGCCCGTGCGGAGGAAGACCTTGTGTCCGCCGACAACGGCTTCGCGCACGAAACCGTGGCGCTTTGCCGGAAGTTTGCGACGCTCGACGCGGTACACGATTTTTTCCTGTACTTCGCGGGGACCGATCTGTTCGTTGAAATCGAATTCGTCACCCATTTCCGTGAGCGCTTCCGCCTCGGGATCACTGATGGTGTTCAGCGGCTGCGAGAGCTTGCTGCCGTCGCGGTAGATGGCATTCGCTTTCAGCATGAGCTTCCATGACATCTCATAGGCGCGTTTGACATCGGCAATGCTGGCGTCGGCGGGCATGTTGATAGTCTTCGAGATCGCACCCGAGATGAAAGGCTGTACGGCTGCCATCATGCGGATATGTCCCTCGAAGGCGATAAAACGCTCGCCGCGCCTGCCGCATTTGTTCGCGGTATCGAACACCGGGAGGTCGGCTTTTTTTACATGCGGTGCACCTTCGATCATCATCGTGCCGCAGACATATTCGTTTGCCCTCTCGATCTGGGCTGCGTTGAAACCCATGGCCTTCAGGATGTCGAAGGCAGGATCATCCATCTGCTCATCCGAGAAACCGAGGCGACGGCAGAACGATTCTCCGAGCACCCACTTGTTAAATGCCATGCGCAGTTCGAACACCGAATCCAGCTGCTGTTCTACTTTTTCGATGGCTTCGCCGGTAAAGCCCTTTTCGATGAGACTGTCGCGATTGATATCGGGGCAGCCCGCGAGGGTTCCGTGACCCTTGATGTATTTTTCAATTTCCTCGATCTGTCCCGGGTTATAATCGAGAAATTCCAGCGCCTTGGGGACGGATTGATTCACGATTTTGAAGTAGCCGCCACCGGCGAGTTTCTTGAATTTGACGATGGCAAAGTCCGGCTCCACGCCCGTGGTGTCGCAGTCCATGACCAGTCCGATCGTCCCGGTCGGTGCCAGCACGGAGACCTGCGCATTGCGGTACCCATGTTCCTCGCCGAGCTGCAGCGCATCATCCCAGGTTTCACGCGCGGCGCGCAGCAGGTTTGCCGGGCACAGTTCTTCATCGATGGGCACGGGGTTTATCGAAAGACCTTCGTATTCATTCGATGGTGCGTGGTACGCGGCGCGGCGGTGGTTACGGATAACCCGGAGCATATGGTCACGGTTCTGTTCGTAGCGCGGAAATGCACCCAGGTCACGGGCGATCTCCGCGGAAGCAGCGTATGCCTCACCCGTCATCAACGCGGTGATGCCGCCCGCCACGGCGCGTCCCTTATCGCTGTCATACGGCACACCCGCCACCATGAGCAGCGACCCGAGATTGGCGTAACCGAGCCCGAGCGTACGGAACTGATAGCTCTTCAGTGCGACGGAACGGCTCGGGAACTGCGCCATGAGCACGGAAATTTCGAGCGTCAGCGTCCACAAGCGAACGGCATGACGGAAATTTTCAACCTTGAATTCGTGCTTACCCTCGTCCCAGAAATACTTGAGGTTGAACGAAGCGAGATTGCAGGCCGTGTCGTCGAGGAACATGTACTCTGAACAGGGATTGCTGGCATTGATGCGACCATCCACCGGACAGGTATGCCATTCGTTGATCGTGGTATCGTACTGGATGCCGGGATCCGCCGAGGCCCATGCCGCATAGGAAATTTTGTCCCACAGACTGCGCGCATTGATGGTCTTGGCCGTCTCTCCGTTCGTCCGGAACGTCAGCGTCCACTTCCCATCGTTCTCGACCGCTTCCAGGAAGGAGTTTGTGACGCGTACCGTGTTGTTCGAGTTCTGACCGCTGACGGTCAAATATGCTTCGGACTCATAATGCGTGTCGAATTCCGCGAGATCGAACTCCTTCACTCCCTGATCGACCAGCTGGAGAGCGCGAAACAGGTAATTCTCGTGCACACCGGCATTCCGTGCCTGGATCAGCGCGAGCTCGAGTTCCCTGTTGGCCTTGAAATCCGTTGATTCTCCGTTGATGGCTGCCTGCATGACACGGTTCAGATGCAGCTTGTTCAGCCGGCTGCCCGTCACCAGAGCCGCGACCTTCTGCTCTTCCATGACTTTCCAGTCCACGAAGGCTTCGATATCGGGGTGATCGACATTCAGCACGACCATTTTTGCGGCGCGGCGCGTTGTGCCGCCCGATTTGATCGCCCCGGCAGCCCGGTCGTTGATCTTGAGAAATGACATCAGACCGGAAGACACTCCGCCACCGGAGAGGCGCTCGTTGCTTCCACGCAGGTTGCTGAAATTACTGCCCGTTCCCGAACCATACTTGAAAATGCGCGCCTCGCGCGTCACAAGGTCGAAGATCCCGCCTTCGTTCACGAGATCGTCTTCGACGGACTGAATAAAGCAGGCATGCGGCTGCGGACGGCTGTAGGCATCTTCAGAAGCCACAACATCTCCGGTTTCAGGATCCGCATAAAAATGACCCTGAGACGATCCCGTAATGCCGTAGGCGAAATGCAGGCCGGTATTGAACCACTGAGGCGAATTCGGTGCCGCCATCTGACGGAGCAGCGTATACGCCATCTCATGGTAATACGCTTCCGCATCGTCCTTGCTGTCGAAGTAGCCGTTCTTCTCGCCCCAGTCGCGCCAGCAGCCAACCATGCGGTGCACGACCTGCTTGATGCTCGTTTCGCTTCCAAACACCGGCGATCCGTCATCATTGAGCTTCGCGCTGCCGTCTTCATTGTATTGTGGAACTCCAGCCTTGCGGAAATATTTCTGCGCAAGTATGTCGGTGGCCATCTGGGACCAATGCGACGGAACCTCGATGTTGTGCAGCTCGAACACGACGCTGCCATCGGGATTGCGGAGAACGGACGAGCGGTGAGTGTATTCGAAACAGTCGAAGGCACTCTGTCCGGGCTGGGTGAAGCGACGGGTGATTTTCATATTCTGGGTATACGAGAGTTGGTAGTACAGGTGGAGATGACAATCCCTTTCATGAAATATCACAAAAGGGTACAGCTAAAATTCAAAAATACAACAAGTTAGACTCGGCAATCGGCGCAGAGATTGCCACCCCGGAATTTTGGAAACCCGGGGAAAAAACGTGTTTCAATTTCCGATTGACGCACGCGAATAGCGCTGCCGATTGGTGGGTTTGAATATACGCCTTGGTCGGTTTCATGTCAAGATGAAAGGTCTTTGGGGCTTTAAGTTTGAACTTAACTAAAACCCGCAACCAATTGCAATAGGCCGAGTTAAGTTTTTAAAAATTTAATGTAAAACTTTAAGAAAAGAAGGGTGTTCGAAGGTCGCCTGGAACGATCGTGCGCGTACTCCAGACAATTATGCCGGAAGCGCGAGCGCACCGAGAAGGGCACGTCGTTTTGCCCCTGTTGCAGAGGGCAGATTCGACGGATTACCCAGCAGCCACTCGTTCGCAAGCACGGCGAATGCCAGCGCTTCCTTGGCGTCGGGATCGATGCCTAATTCCGCAGTGGTGTTGACACGCGCGTGCGCGAACGCGTGGCGCAGCCCTGATGTAAAGTATCGGTTGCGCGCGCCGCCTCCGCTCACATACAGCTCGAAAGAGTCCCAGTCCTTGACGTATGGCGTGAGCTGGGCGCTGATGCTGCGAACGGTCGTCTCCGCCGCTGTCGCTATGATATCCTCCGTGGCGCGCACGGACAGCTCATTGGCCAGGTCGAGGTAGTCATGAAGAAAATCTTCCCCAAACAGTTCGCGTCCGCACGATTTCGGCGGTTTCTCACGAAAGTACGGATTTTGCATCAGCCACATGAGCAGATCTGAGTTCACCGTCCCCGAAGTGGCGACCTGTCCGTTTTCATCATACTCACGACCGTAGAAACGACGCATCAGGGCGTCTGACAACATGTTACCGGGACCAGTATCGAATGCCACCACCTGTTCTGGAGCGCACGCGCGTGGCAGGACCGTCACGTTGGCTATGCCTCCGATATTCAAGAGCGCGCGATGCGCGCGTTCGGAACGCATCAGCAGGTATTCGACGTAGGGAACGAGCGGGGCGCCTTGCCCGCCCAGGGCGATATCACCGGCACGAAAATCGAAAACGACAGGAAGCTGAAGCAAGGTGGCGAGCGTGGAAGCACTGCCGATCTGCAGGGAGGAGCGCACGCGATACCCTCCGATTTCCATCAGATCGGGAAGATGCCTGACGGTCTGCCCGTGCATGCCGATCAGATCCAGATCCGACGGATCGAGTCCGATCGCCTGGCAACCTTCCTGCACTGCGGAGGCATAGACATGCGCGAGGGCGGTATGCAGCACACAGATGTCGTTGACATTGCTCGAAGACACCTCGGAACTCGCAAAAATACGGTTCTGAAACTCTTCCGAATACAGCGTTTCGCTGAAATGCAGCAGTTCAATAGACGTGGTCGGACCAGATCCGCGAATCCGTGCAATAGCGATGTCGATCGCATCGACGGAAGTACCCGACATGATGCCGCAGACCAGTCGTTCGGGCCTGGTCACGAGACGCGTGAGGGTATCAAGTGGAGATCTCTGCATGACTTCCAGCTTGTTGAATACGGCTAATATAGAAAGGACAGGCGAGGAATGAAATTATATCGCGATCAAAACAGCCAGCCGCGCTCGCCAGTACGAGAAGTCCCTGACAGTGAGCAGCTCGTCATCCACTATATTCGAAAACGGCTGAAAAAAGCGCATCGCGGGCTGCAGCGCAATCACCTGAGACAGCGGTACATCGAGACCGATCTCCGCAACGCCACCCAAACGCAGCTCTCGTTCTTCGAAACGCTTCGTCGTGACCTGCCAGCCGTTCTTCTCAGTAAAATTGCGGTAGCGTACTTCGGTGTGGAGTGTCTCGTCTGTACCGACCGTCAGCATCGGACCACCCGAAATGTAGACGGGAACCGATACAAACGGGACCCGGTACTGGAGCAGCAGAGGAAATTCGATCACGCTGCGATTCTGGCGATCAACTTGAACCCGGGGATCACCGTCGTGCGAAACATTCCAGTCCTGCGCCCACGAATTCACCTCGGCCTGAATGGCGAAGTGTTCGTTGATGCGGTACTGCAGCAGTAAACCCGGAACAACGCTTTCCCTTGTAGCAGACTGAAATTCTCCACGATAGGGAAACACCGTATACCTGATGAGATTTGTCTGCACGCCCGCCTGGACGCCGACACGCAGTCCGGAGGCATCGCTCTCCTCCTGCCGAACCTGCGCGTGCAGCGAGACTGCGAACAGCAGCGGAAGAAGAAAAAGAAATATGATCCGGAAAGGAAGCATTACGTTCTCACAGGTCAATTGTATAGAGCAGAGCAAAACGGATCTTCCAGTTGGATGGCGTATCCCAGGTAAAGAGGTCATCATCTACGAGGGGCGTCCATTCAAACGAATAACGCGCTGCCAGTACAGCTGCCCACGACTCCGAAGCCTGAATGTCAATTCCTGCTTCGAGTATACTGCTGCCGAACAACTGATGTAAGTACAGGCGGGATTCCTTCTCGATGAGAAACGGCGGCTCCTCCGCCATGCGCGATTCCTTCACGACAAAACTGGTGTGGGAAAGATTCAGTCCGGCTGCAATTCCCGCGGCTGCAAAGGGACGCAGAATTCCCCCGCTGAGCAGAAAATACTTCGCCGTGATCGGTATGGAGAGATAATCCACATTTTCCATGGTGAAGGAATAACTGATACCGGTTGATCGCTCCCATGTGGACTTGGGCGTATTGCGCTGCCCGTAATGCGGAGAAAACTCCAATTCCCAGCGTTCATGAAGCGGAAACGCGAAAACGAGTCCGAACAGTCCGTGTTGAGTAGCTACGCTTTCCCGTGTCTCATCCTGTACGCCAATCCAGCGGTGACTGCTCGATTCACCTGAAACCCCGAACTGCAGTCCGACCCGGTAAGGAACCTGGGCCGCCGCCGGAGAAAATAATCCGCAGAGCAGCACGAAAAGCGGTATGGCCTTGATCATCTTCACGCTATCATCCGGCTTGGTGCATTCGTTTCCCACCGTATATAGACACTCATCCGCGGATTCGGTTACCAGGAATATGCGGCAAATAAGGGGGATACGTCCGTTTCAATCACTGTACCAGCTCGATATGTCGCAATTTACGACACTGCTTTGATAATTGCTATAAAACATGTAAGTTTCATCGTCATTTAGACCCAATCTTGCCTGTGCCCTCATCATGTGAATGATGTATCGTACAGCAGATTGATCCATGCGCCGTTTACGGCGGTGGAGTAATCGTCAGGCAGTGCTCAACAGAGTACTGCTTTACATCGCAATATAAGAGTACACAAGCATGTTACATAGAGCTTCCGTGCGTTTCAGCGCACGTTGGACATTCATCATCCTGTTTCTTGCACTTCTGTTTTCAGCAGAAGGAGCGGCAAACAGTTATATCGTTCGCAGTACCGCGGATGCCGGAGTGCATTCCCTGCGCTGGGCATTGATGCAGGCGAATACGAGTCCGGGCCTTGATGTCATCACCTTCGATCTCGACGGAGACGGTCCGTTCGTCATCACCCCGTATTCACCTCTGCCGCCATTAACTGACACGGCGGGGACGGTGATCGACGGCATTTCGCAGACCGGTGCTACCGCCGGGCCGCATCCCCCTTCCACTCTTTCCCTGCTGATCCATATCGACGGCTCCCGGGCTGGAGAAACATCGGGACTCTTCCTGCTCTCTTCCAACAACCTCATCCGCGGGCTTGTCATCACCGGTTTTCAGGAAGACGGTATCCGAATCCAGGGAACGAAGGCAGGAACGCATTCCAATGAAATCCGCCACTGCATCATCGGCATGTCTGCCGGCGGCGACACACCCCACCCCAACGGCACCAAACCCGACGGCGGCCGATGGGGCGGCATACGGCTCGTGAATATCACGCATGATCCGGGACCGGTTTTCGACAACATGATTTTCCAGAACCTCATTTCCGGAAACGTCTGCGACGGCGTCGTACTCGCGTCCGGCAACGCTGGAGCGGTAAACAACAATGCGATTACGGAAAACCATATCGGCACGGACATCAGCGGCAAGAAGGCGAGTGGCAACAAGCGGAATGGTATCCTGCTGTATGGTGGATGTTCCGAAAACACGGTGAGTAAAAATATTATCGGTGGGAATCAGGCCAATGGCATCCACGTCGTTGGTGTGCACTCGCGGGCCGTTTCAGCCAGTGACAACAGGATAGAAAAAAATTACATCGGCATCTCGCCGCTGCTACACGATATCGGAAATACACGAAACGGCATCACCATCGGCGGGCCTGCCGACGAATCGGCGTGCGGCTATGCCATCGGCAATACGGTCTTCGACAATATCATCGCCCGTAATGGACGGTCGGGTATCACCACGTTCGAACATGAATCGACCTCCGACAATGCCGACGGCAATAGACTTTCGCAGAATACCGTGTTCGCGAACAGGGGAATCGCCATCGACCTCGGAAGGGATGGAAGAATGGAGCAGGGAGACGGAAATACCACGAGCGGATCAATCAACACACCGAAACCTCCCGAGTTTCATTTCATCGAGGCCTTCAGCGGAGTAACGGTCATTCGCGGCAGCGTGAACCGAACGCTGAATCCGACTACGATGCGCGTCGAATTGTACCGGCACAAAACCTTCCCTACCCGGAAAGAAGATCTGGATCTATACCTCGGTTCCGCTACGCCTGACGGAGCCGGAAACTGGAAGTATTCGACCAGCCGCGGTCTCGCCAGCGGCGACAGCGTCGTCGCTCTGGTCATCGACGAGAATGGAAATTCTTCAGAGTATTCCGTGCCCCACGAAGTAGGTATGGGCGGAGGGTATTCCATGAACGCCCCACCAAAGAGCAGGAATTCCGTACCGAGTGTCCGCCGCATCGCGAAAGTTTCGAAATCGAACGTCGATTCGGAAGGCGGCGGCGCCTCATTCACGATAACCGTGGAAAAAGACTGCTGGAGCATCATGGAAATCTTTACGCCGGGCAGCGAACTTGTTTCTACGATTGTTGATCGCTGGCTTCCGGCCGGAACCTATACGTTCACATGGGACGGAACGAATTGGCGTGGAGAGCCCGTCGAGGCGGGGACGTATCTCTGCCGTCTCGATGCCGCGGGCGCCTCGCACAATATCTCCGTCTTCATGCAGTAGGGATCAGTAGATCTCGACTTCCAGCTTGAGCACGCGGTAGGCGAGGTAGATATCCAGAAGGGCGAAAACAACACCGCAAACGGCGGACAGCAGTCCAAACAAAAATATCCACACGGCCAGATTCGCAACGTTCATCCCCAGGAACAGGCCCGCTCCCAGAAGGATGGAGCTGAGCACGTAGCAGATCACCCCGATCCACAAACAGAGCAGTGACCGCCGCAGATAGTTGGCGCGTGTGAGCAGCGACGGTATCTGCCGCATCACGCTCTCGAAGCGCAGGGCGTCAATGTACTCGCGGTCGATACCTTCGGGATCCGCGAGCTTTCGACGCTTTTCGTCGTTGAGCAGACGAATGCGACTGACGACGATGGCGTAGCGGTTGTTGAGTCCGAGCAGCAGCAAACCGCAGGCCGAAATCATCAATGCGGGAGTGAGAATAGCCTGAATGGTCTGCTGGGCGAGAGGTGTGGTCAGTTCATGCATGGGAATTCATTACATCATGTATTGGGGATCAACGTCCACGGCAACGTGAACGGATCGGGATTTGGTATGGCGAAGGAAGTATTCCTCAGCCTGAGCGAGCGCACGGCCGAGCCGGCTGCCGTCACCGTCGCGCGCCTTCTCCACACGCAGCAACAGCTGGTAGCGATAACGCCGGTTGATGCGGCCGATGAGCGCCGGCTGCGGTGTGTGCATGGTGAAGAAGCGTTCGGCCTTGCCGAATGCGATATGATACAGTTTGGCAGCATTCCGGACGGTCTCTTCGTTTTCGCCAGAAAACGTGAGAAGTACCAGACGTGAAAACGGCGGATAGTTCAAGCCGCGTCGGCTTTCGACCTCCGTGGCCATGAACGCGGAATAATCGTTGTCCGCCACGAAGCGGAAAACGGGATGCTGCGGCTGCGAGGCCTGCAGGAGCACCGTGCCAGGCGTGCTTCCGCGTCCAGCACGGCCGGCAACCTGTGTCAGCAACTGTGCGGTGCGTTCGCCCGAACGAAAATCAGGCAGCAGCAGCGACTGTTCCGCCGCGATGACGCCGACCAGCGAAACACGGTCGAAATCGAGCCCTTTCGCCACCATCTGTGTGCCGAGCAGTACATCGGCCTCGCCTTCGCCGAAGGCGGTGAGCATGAGATCATGTGAACCCTTGCGCCGTGTGGTATCGGAATCCATACGCAGGATGCGCAGTTTCGGCAGAGCCTGCTGCAAATCCTCCTCCACACGCTGTGTACCAGTGCCGACGAGGTCGAGCCGTGTGCCGCCACACTGGGGACAGACCACCGGCGCCTTGCGCGCGGCACCGCAGTAGTGGCAGCGCAGCACTGAGCGGTCTTTGTGATAGGTCATCGTGATGCTGCAATTGTCGCATTCCTCGACGAATCCGCAATCGCGGCATTCTGTGTGCGGAGCGAATCCTCGACGGTTGTGAAACACGATGCTCGCCTCGCCGCGCTCGGCACATTCGCCGAGTGCCTCGAGCAATGGACGCGAAAACGCACCCTGCAATGTCTGCTGGCGGCGGGCGGCCGCCATATCGACGAATTCAAATTCCGGCATGCGCGCGCCGTCCACGCGTTCAGGAAGCGTCAGAAGACGGTATTTCCCGCTGTCGGCGTTATGCCAGCTTTCGACCGAGGGCGTGGCCGAACCCAGCAGAACCGGAGCGGATTCAAACCAGCCGCGCATGATCGCGACATCACGTCCGTTATACCGCGGAAGCATGTCTGACTGCTTGTAGCTGCTTTCCTGTTCTTCGTCCACCACGATCAGTCCAATATCCCGCAATGGAGCAAATACCGCCGAACGCACGCCCACAACCACACGGTATTCGCCTGCACGAGTCAGTCGCCAGGCATCGTAGCGTTCACCGACGGACATCCGACTGTGCATGACCGCCACTTCTTTGCCGAACGCCTGGCGGAAGCGATATACGAACTGCGGTGTGAGGGAGATTTCAGGTACGAGCACCAGAGCCTGCTTCCCCTGCGCGAGCACGTGACGGATCGCTTCAATGTACACCTGCGTCTTGCCGCTGCCCGTAACGCCGTACAACAGCATCGTGAGGTGCCGGGTGTCGTCCACGGCTTCGCATACCGCTGAGAGCACGCCTTTCTGGTCAGCGGTCAGCGTAATGGCTTTCGGTTTCTCGGCGTAGCGCACCTGCCACTCTCGCGTGACTTCCTCTTCGAGTACCTCGACGATATCCTTTTCTTCGAGAGCGCGCACCTGGGCGCTCGACGCATTCGCCTCCTTGACGAGATCCGACAGCAGCACGGTCAGCTGACCGTCGCGGTACCGGCTCCACAGCGCGGCGAGAATGTTCACCTGCTTGGGAGCACGCTTCTCCATCATCTCCATGACTTCCATGAGCCGTTCGCTGCTGTTCCAGGGCGGAAGCAGCCGCACCGCGAGGGCGGTTTTCGGCCGGGCGGCCGGACGCTCGATGATGGATTCGATCTGTACAACGCCCTCCATGAAGAGGTCGCGAAGCTGCGCGGAAATGCTTTTCACGCCCGCATGCTTTTTCAGCTGCTCCTCGGTCATGAGTTCACCCGTGCGCAGAGCGTCGACGATCATCGCCTTCGTGCGCGAGCGGCCAACGACACGCGAGATGATTTCCTCGTCATTACAGCGCAGGGCCACGTGTCGTTCGCTGTCCACGTCCATTCCCTGCGGAAGCGCGGCCTTGAATGCTTCTCCCAGGCCGCAGACGTAATACCGGTGTACCCAGTCACACAACTCCATGACAGGCGGAGTAAGAACCGGTTCGATATCGAGCACCTGCTGCACGGCCTTCACTGCGAATTCCGGCATGTTGTGATGCGATCGAACGACAAAACCCATGACGAGCCGTCTGCCCAGAGGCACCATGACACGTATGCCGGCCGTGATTTGATCGTGAAGTCCATCGGGCACCGCGTAGGTCAGGGTATCCTTCGGAACACTGGGAACGGCAATATCGGCGTATAATCGTTCAGGCATGAAGCAAAGATACGGATTTACCGCCGCAAGTGGTGAGTGATCGACAAACATTGCCTCCCTCGGCGACAAACGTTGCCGCTGTCAATGATCTCATTTCCCATAACATACAATCCGGATCATATTCGAGGGTTTTAAGGTTTGGCACGGTTGTGGTTTACTCATGGGCAGAAACGATAACTCAACCAACCATCCATCAGGAGTCTTATCATGAAACGCATTCTTTCTCTCGCAGCTCTCGCTGCCCTCGCACTCACGCTCACGATTGTCAACACCCAGGACAGCTACGCACAGGGCAAACCTGCCAACAAGGGATTTGTCGATGCGAATGGTGACGGATACAATGACAACGCCATGGACGAAGACGGCGACGGCATCCCCAACGGACAGGACGATGATTACACCGGTACCGTCAGCGGCCGTGGTTTCGTCGATGAAAATGGTGACGGTATCAATGACAATGCGCCGGACCATGACGGTGACGGCATTCCCAACGGACAGGATCCGGATTACCAGCAGGGCACGGGAACGGGTTCGCAGGCTGGACGCGCGCTCCGCGGCGGCAATGGCGACGGTGAAGGCACCGGAACTGGCACCGGCACGGGCGACTGCGACGAAACCGGTCCGAAAGGCAAGGGACGTCGCGGCAAGTAAGGCTGCATCATCTCTGACACGAAAACCGCATCTCTCCTCGAAGGGCGCCCAATCGGGCGCCCTTTTCATGTACGTATCGACAAATCTTGCCCGGTGCAGCGACAAATGTTGCCTTTTGCTCTTGCGATCAATGATGTAATTGTCGAAAACACGTGTTTTTCAACAATTCGGTGTTTGGCACGATTATGGTGTCTTCAATGACGAAATGGACATGATTCAAATCATTTTGTAAATCAACCAAACATTCACAGGTCACATCATGAAACGCATTTTATCTCTTGCAGCCCTCCTGGCATTCGCATTCGCACTGACAGCGATGAATACCGATACCGCGACAGCACAGAACAAGAACAGCAACCGCGGCTTTGTCGACGCAAACGGCGACGGTTATAACGACAACGCAAAGGACGACGACGGTGACGGCATTCCCAACAACCATGACGACGATTATACCGGTACGCGTCAGAGCACCAGCGGCCGCGGTTTCGTGGACGCCAATGGTGATGGTATCAACGACAACGCACCTGATCACGACGGCGACGGCGTGCCCAACGGACAGGACCCGGATTTCGAAAAGGGAACGGGTGCCGGTAGTCCGGCAGGCAAGGCTGTGCGTGGTGGCAGCGGAACTGGTACGGGCACCGGTGACTGCGACGGTACGGGCAACAGCAACGCACGCAAGGGCCGCAGCGGCCGTCGCGGCAAATAAGCTTCCGCATCGCGGCTAGAGACTGACTTTTCTCCCGCGCTTGTTTCTACGCTCACATCTTTGGTGGGTATTCGAGTGAAGAAATGGGCGCGGGACTTTTGTATGTCGAGTAGAACAGAAACGGTCACCGAATGGTGACCGTTGTTCGTTCTATTCGATATACCCTTTATCGTGAGCGCCAATCAATCTCGAGTGGCGGCTCATTATCCAGAATTTCATCGATGCGCAGCATTACTTCTTCATCCAGCTTCTCGACGATGTCGAGCGCCTTCATGTTTTCCGTGACCTGTTCGGGACGCGAAGCCCCGGTGATGACCGTACTCACATCCGGATTCATCAGGCACCAGCCAATGGCGAGCTGCGCGAGCGAACCATCGAGTTCCTTCGCCAGCTCGCTGAGTTTGCGCGTCTTTTCGATTTTCTCTTCCCAGCCGCGCTTCATCAATCGCTTTTTCAGCCAGGCGTACTCGGGCAGGGAAAGCCGGCTGCCATCAGGAATGCCATCGATGTACTTACCGGTGAGCAGTCCCGTTGCAAGCGGACTCCAGATCGTCGTGCCCAGTCCGATATCACTGTAGAGACGCTCATATTCCATCTCCACGCGGTCGCGCTGGAACATGTTGTATTCAGGCTGCTCCACGACCGGCGGAATCAGGTGTTCACGCCGCGCAAAATCATGCGCCTCGCGGATCAGGTCGGCGCTCCATTCGCTCGTACCCCAGTACAGCGCCTTCCCCTGCTGGATAAGGATGTTCATTGCCCAGACTGTTTCCTCGACTGGCGTGTAGATATCCGGCCGGTGGCAATACAGCAGGTCCACGTAATCGGTCTGCAGCCGTTTGAGGGCCGCATTCGTCCCTTCGATGATGTGCTTGCGCGAGAGGCCACGGTCGTTCGGACCCTCGCCGCCCCAGAACATTTTTGTTGACAGCACGAGGTCCGAACGCTTCCAGCCCACCTTTTTGAGGATGTTGCCCATCATCGTTTCGGAATCACCTCCAGCATAGGCCTCTGCATTATCGAAGAAGTTCACACCGGCGTCATACGCCTCCTTCATGCATGCTGCGGCCACGCTTTCGTCGACCTGGTCGCCAAAAGTCACCCACGATCCGAACGACAGCGCTGAAAGGCGAAGTCCGGTCATTCCCATAAAACGATATTCCATGTGCTGCTCCTCTATTTGCTGAGTTGATATCGGTACATCCTCCGAATCGCGCACCGGCACTTTTCCCGTCGACGTACAGTGTCACGACTATCGTGAAAGATAGAAAATCCCTCCCTGCGGTGCGAATGCGCCTCTATTCCCTGGGCAGTTTTCCGAAAATCTTCCAGAGCCAGCGATGGAAGGCATGGATACCCTTCACCTCACCGGCGAACATGAGGATGCATTCCTTTTCCACCACGTCGATGCCGTTGTCGCGGCAGAACCGCACGGCTTCATCGGACTGCGCACCCTGCTGCATCCACACGCGCGGAATACCCGCCTCTTTCGCATCACGTACGAGGTGTTCCGTCTGCTCGGGCCGCACGACAAAGATCGCGCCGCCCACTTCCTGCGGCAGTGCCTGCAGAGTGGAATAACAGGTTTCACCATCGATTTCCGCAGCCTCCGGGTGCACGGGAAGCACAGTGTATCCCTTTCCCTTCAATTCCTTGAGAATCGAGTTCCCGAATTTCTTTCCATTGCGCGAGGCTCCCACCAGCGCGAGTGTTTTCTGTGCGACGAAGGCGTCCACCGATGCCTTGCTGTTCATATACGGCTCCTGGTCGTCAGTTCAAATGAGGTTGTCCCTGGTAAAAATACGGAAAAAGGGATGTGAAAGTCGAACCGTTCAATGAAGCTCA
>PKTF01000414.1 GCA_002869275.1 Ignavibacteria bacterium
GCCATTTTCACCTGCAGCGTCTCCCCGGTTTCCATATCGAAACCGAACCAGGCGCGCAGATTGCGTCCGGCCATTTCCGGGAATTCACGCGCTTCGTCGAACTTCCGGTACCAGCCGCGGTAGATGCTCGAATCGTATTTCTCGTGCCCGTAGGATTTGAGCGGGCGATCGAATTCCATCGCGAAGTAGACCGTACGCGTGCGGGCCCAGCCGCTGGTCTGACGCCAGCCCGTGATGCGTCCGTCGCGTTCGACCCGCACGAAGCTCCAGACGTTCTTTTCGTCATGGTTGTAGATGCCGTGCATGAGGTCGAGGATGACATGGGCCGGACCCGATTGCGAAAACGTGTAGCGATGCATTCCGACGCGTTCGCTGGCGGTCAGTTCGGCATCGATACCGTAGTCGTCGAGGCGGACGCGGTAATATCCCGGGGACGCGCTTTCGCTCGTGTGAGAAAAGCGGGACCGGTATCCTGAGTCAGGATGTTCCTCGGTACCCGGATTCAGCTGCAGCGTTCCGGTGGTGGGCATGAGCAGCAGGTCGCCGAGGTCGGAGTGTCCCGTGCCGCTGAAATGCGTGTGGCTGAATCCCACGATGGTGGGATCCTCCCACTGGTAGCCGGCGCAGTATTCGTAGACGCGGGGATTGTAGCCTTTCCCCAGTTGATACGCGATGGTGTCGGTGTCTGGACTCAGCTGCACGAATCCGAACGGCGCCACGGCGCCGGGAAAGGTGTGTCCCATGCGCTCGGTGCCGATGAAAGGATTGACATGTGCGGTGGGATCGAAGTCCTGTGCGTGCATCTGCGAAAGCAGCAGCGGCAGCAGGCATACGACCAGTGTACAGATGGAGTTGCGTGGATTCCTCATACCTCCCTCTTTCCATGCTTCGGGATATATCCCTTCCAGCCGTACCAGGCAATGTACAGGTAAGCGAGGAGTGGGACGAAGAAGGAGGCGTGGACGCCGAACCCATCCGCGGCCGCGCCCTGGAACACCGGCAGGATGGCGCCGCCCACGATGGCCATCACGAGCAGCGAGGATGCCTGGCTGGTGTCCTTGCCGAGTCCGGCAATCGAGAGCGTGAAGATGTTCGACCACATGATAGAGTTGAACAGGCCGATGCCGATGATGGTCCACATCGCCACCGATCCCGTAGTGGCAAGCGCGATGGCGAGGAGCGCGGCACTGGCGAGTGCGAATACCAGCAGCGTTCGTGCGGGCAGCGAGCGGCCGATGAAGAAACCCGCGCGACTCAGTGCGAGGAAGATGCCGTAGACCTGCGCGACCTCCCAGCTCTGCAGGTAGATCATCGCGGCGAAAGCGACGACGGGGATCAGGATCATGATGGCGTACTTGCGACCGGGACGCACGCCGCTGAGGGAGATCGCCCCGAGGAAGCGCCCGATCATCAGTCCGCCCCAGTAGATGGAGACAAAGTGACTGGCGTCGACCGGTTCGAGCCCGGCGATTTCCTCGAGTCCGAGAAAGCTGATCATGATGCTGCCGATACTGACCTCGGCACCGACATACATGAAAATGGCCATCATCCCGAGGATGGTGTGGCGATGCTTCAGTGCCCCTGTGCCGCGTTCGGCGCTGCGGCTGCCCGTGAATTCCGGCAGGTGCGCCATGCGGATGGCGATGGCCATGAGTACGAAGAGTCCGGCGAATACGAGATAGGGGATGCGCACGGAATCTGCTCCCGGTGCATCACTGAAATAGCGGAAGATCAGGTATCCACCGATCACCGGAGCGATGGTGGTGCCGAAGGAATTGAATCCCTGTGCGAGATTGAGCCGGCTCGAAGCGGTGCGCTCACTTCCGAGAATGGCCACATACGGATTCGCCGCGATCTGCAGCAAGGTGAAGCCGAGTCCGAGAACGAACAGCGCCGCAAGGAAGAACGGGTACGACACCAGCGCGGCAGCCGGATAGAACAACGCCGTGCCTACCGCTGCCAGCAGCAGCCCAATGATAATCCCGTTCTTATACCCGATGCGTCCGATGGGATCGCCGCTGCGAGCCGACACCAGGAAATACACCAGTGAACCCACGAAGTACGCGCCGAAGAAGGCGAACTGCACGAACATCGCCTGCGTGTGGTTGAGATCGAACACATCCTTCAGGTAGGGAATCAGGATGTCGTTCATGCAGGTGATGAAGCCCCACATGAAGAAGAGTCCGGTGAGGATGGCGAAGGGAACGGAGTAGTTCTGGCTGTCTCGTGCGGACGTGTTGCTGGGCATGGGTGCTGGTCGGCTGTGGTGGTGTTCGGAAGGGCTTCGCCGTAAGCTGCTGTATGCTGTATGCCGTAAGCTGCTGTATGCCATATGCCATTTGCGGCAAGCGGACGAAGCTGTACAAAATATACCCAACTCCGCGTGACACGCCAAGCGGGTATGGCTGGCTGTTCTGCGAGGCCACAGCGCGCTGCGTGGTGCTCGAGCGTGGAGAGAACTGTGAGCTCCAGGCTGCAGATTGCATTACGTTCACAGGTTTTCTACATTCTCTAA
>PKTF01000205.1 GCA_002869275.1 Ignavibacteria bacterium
GCGCTCGCCATCGAAGTGCAGGCAGCGGAAACGGATCTGGAGAAGGAGCGCTATCCCGAGCTTTTCGAGATCAACATGCTTCGCTGTATTTTCTGCGGATTCTGCGAGGAAGTGTGTCCCGAAGAGGCGATCGTCATGAGCTCGACCTACGAAATGGCTTTCACCAGTTATGACGATGCGATATTCGATAAAGAAAAATTGCTGACCTCGGTCGAAGAGCTGCGTCCCCGCCTGGAGTTCCTTCGCGCCCATCGCTGAGCTGTTCGGACCGGATGTTTTTTCGCAACGCATATCGTTCCCTGTTTTTCATATCGCCCCTTCTCGGGGCGATACTCCTTTTCCCCGGGTGCCTTTCTCTTATTGAAACCCTCCACGTACCTGCCGAAGTCATGACGGGGGAGACCTTCGTTGTTGCCGTGGACGGTTCGGTCATCGGACGCGGCGGCGGCATGGCCGGGCTCGTGCTTGAAATCCCTGACTCCTTCGAGTTTTCCGGAGCGAGCTATGTGACGCGTACAGCGCGACGCGGATTGCGGCTCAATTCCGACATCGCCAGGCTGTACAAGGCGGATTCCGGTTACACGGTATACGCGGTGAGCGACAGCATTGCAGTGACACGAGAGACCGATGCCGACCTGCGCGTACTGCTGCGGTTCAAGGCAGCTGAAGCAGGAAATTACACCTTCAAATGCATCAGCGGTATCGCTGAGGTCCGCGATGGCAAACTGCGATGGCGCAGTACGGACCCGGCAGACGTCCGTGACTTCACGGAGGTGACTGATCCGGACCGCGTGCGCGGCATCCGCGTTGTGCATCCCGAACGCATCGGTACCGCGGCGATCGCCCTTGACGGCAACCGGCAGTATCTCGTTTTCCCTGACGCCGATCTTCCCGCCTTCTCACTCGCGCGCGATTTCAGCGTGGAGACCTGGTGTCGGACGACCTCGACGGACGTTCCGTTGATCAGCACGCGTCCGGATGACTTCACCGGTCGCTGTCCACTTGAGCTTCAGGTATCCGCGAGGGGGGATGCCGAGCTGCTCTGCGCGGACGGGCGTACGCTTTACCGCAGCGGTCCGTCGCGATTCATCGCCGACGGCATGTGGCATCATCTCGCAGTGAGTTTCTGCCGCGACAGCATGCGCTACACGATGTTCGTCGACGGGGCGGCGGTCGACACACTGTATGTACCGGAGACGCTGTCCGATGTCAGGACGACCCGCATGCACGTCGGGACGAATCTTTCACTGACGCGATTCGCACGCGCGCAATTCGACGAAATGCGTATCTGGGAGACCTGCCGCAACGTGCAGGAAATCGCGTATTACAAAGATCTGGCACTCAGCGGGTATGAGACGGCGTTGGCAGTGCTGTTCTCCTTCGACAGCGGCTCCGACGGACGCATCCCCGGGCAGTCACAGGGTGACAGCCTGTCGCTGACTGCGTACAACAGTCCACGGCTGGTGGTGTCGACCACGCCACTGCAGATTGAGCTGCTGGCGTTCAGCGCGCGACTCGCAGACGACACCGTACGGATGACGTGGGAGACCTACGACGAGTCCAAGGTCGCGGGCTACGAAGTGGAGAGGCGCACAGAGTCAGGACGCTTTCTCGTGCATGAGCGTGTGGAACCGCTTCGCACGCTGGAGCGGCACCAGAACTACCTCGTTACGGACATCTGGCGTGGACGCTCCGTCCATTACTATCGTCTGAGAAAGATCAACACAGACGGGACGGTGCTGTTTTCCGAGGAAGTTCCCATCGGACTCGAGGCAGTACTGAATTTCAGTCTTGAGGACAACGTCCCCAATCCTTTTACCGAGGCCACGGAAATTCGCTACACGCTCACGCGCCGAACCCGAGTGGAGCTGAACGTGTATGATCTGATGGGGAAGCTTGTCGAAGCGCTGGTCAGCGAGAAGCAAGACAAGGGTGAGTACGGCGTCACGTTTGAAGCGCGGGATCTGCCCGGTGGAATGTATTTTTACAAAATGCGCACGAGTGCTGGTTCTCAAACGAAAAAAATGTATCTTGCACGCTGAATTACCACTGGGAAGAGGCTTTTCCGGTCTGCGCGAGGGGGCATTTCCCCCCTGAAAAACAGCGTTGGAATTGCTTGACATTAGTAGAACCCATGGTTAACTTAATTGTATCTATTAAGACACTTAATACACTGTTGGATATTCACTTAAGAAGCACCGGGAACAGTATCTGAATGTCGAAAGACACACTCCACTCCCATGTGCACCAAACCCCGCATTTTTATAGCTCATTCACGCTTGAAATACAGACGCTAATGAACCATAACTGCACTTTTTATCCCCAACTGCTAGGAGGTATTTCATGAGGAAGTTGACTCTTCTTTCTGCAGTTTTTCTTCTAGGCATGATGCTGACGCAGGTAGGTTTTGCTAATGGTGCGTACAAGTACACCAGCAAACCCCACCTCCGTGTCCAGAGCGCCCAGACACTCATTGACGCGATTTATATTCCGGTCAATGTCCCTGTTGCGGACGTCCGTGTATCGCTGCATGCGAAAGTGGTGATGTATTCATCACTCCGCATCACGCTGCGTTCCCCGCTTGGCGTATCAGTCGTGCTGAAGGAGGAAAGCGGCAACGCATCGGCTACACCCTTGTATGGGTCTGTCGGTACATCCCGTTCACACCTGCTGTTCCAGGACGGTGGAAATAGCTGGGGCCAGCAGCCCAACGATGTTCCAATCGCACCGGAGAATCCGCTTGCAACCATGAACGGTGTGCTTTCGCAGGGCTGGTGGCAGCTCGAAATCAAGGATGAGCGCAGCTTCGCCATCAACGCCATCCCGCAGGATGGATACCTCGAAGCATGGTCGCTGTTCTTCAACGAGCAGATCGTTGAACCCATCCAGCCGTTCAATCCTCCGGTAAACGCCCTGTGGGCCGGTGGTGGCAACCTCTTCGGTCAGATCAATGGTGTCGCGGCACAGTTCGGTGATCCGAACAACCTCGCCCAGATTCCGAATGACGGTTCTGCCAACAATCCCGGCAGCCAGTGCAATTACCCGAACGATCCGTCGGTTCTCGTCGGTCTGAACGGTGACTGCTTCCCGGTTCTGATTTCCGGACATCCCGGCGCCCTGATTGGACAGGATGCCAACGGATATCCCGCCGGTCGTTTCCGCATCACCATCACGGTGGAGCCGACGTATCCGGCCGCACCGATCCAGGGTCTGACCGAGGATATCGCGATTTATTTCGGTCGCGTTCCTGATGCAGCACTCAATCTTCCGCTGCCTGCACCTCCTGGCCCGGGTGATCCCGGCTACAAGGGTGAGGCGTATATCGGTGGATGGCCTTCGGGCGGTGGCAACGCAATGGCCACGGCACTTGAAGGACCGTCCGGCGCATTTGGTGGTGTCCGCCTCGCGGCCTGCATCACCCCGTCGATTTCGGATCTCACCGGTTACGACCGCGTGACCTTCGATGATCTTGCTGTGACGCAGATCGATAACGGTGTTGGCGTGCCTCCGGGTCCGACGCTTCCGCCGGTCTTCACCGGTCCGTTCAAGCCCATGCAGCCGATCAGTTCGCTCGACGGCTCGCCGGTTGACGGTCTCTACTACGTCACCGTGTACGATGCGTTCAACGAGAACGAAGCCGGCAGTTTCTACGGTCATATCCGTGTGACCTATCTGCAGGTCGAATACATCATCGGTGGTGGTGAAGTGCCCGATCCCGAGCGTCACCAGGGCTTTGTCGGTCCGCTCGCCGGTATTCCGGTTCCGGGTACGATCAGCGGCACGCCGTTTGGCTATCTCAGTGATGCCATCGGTATCATTCCGCCGTACAAGGAGCATGCAAAGGCACAGGATCCCATCCTGATGTTCTGGAGCACGCAGAAAATGTATCCGCGCGATGCCGTCGGTACCGAGCGTATCATGGCCGTGGATCAGAACAACTATGCCCCTGTTACCAACTATCATGGTCCGTATGCCTATCCTGGCCTGCTTGATGCAGATCCCACGAAGGCAGGTTCCTTCGTCAACGCTGACGTGCTTCTGGTTCCGGAAGGTGAATACAACTTCCGTGTCAACCTGATGCAGGCCCGCTACGATGATGACCTGGCGGACAATGAATTCGAATCCCCCGAAATCAGTGTGAATCCGATCACCGTCTCGTACTATGGTGATCAGGTCATTTCCTGGAACAAGTTCGTCGATCCCCAGCATGTCAATCTCATCGCGAGTGCGACTCTCGGTTCCGGCACCGCTCTTGGAAACACCTTCTCGCTGTTCGGACCGCAGGATGTCAAGGTCTCCAGTATCGACTTCAAGTTCGACGAAGGTACGATCGTGACGCCGCGCGGCGATTGCCAGATCAGTGTCTGGAACCTCACGAACGGACTTACCGGTACGCCGAATCAGCTCGTCGCCCGTTCGACGAGGGTGAACGTCAATTCCTATATCGAAGGCAACTGGCGCACCTTCCCGATCTATCCGGTTGATGGCAACGGTAATCCTGATGTCAATGCTGGTGGTTCGGTGGATCTGCCGGCCGGTACCTATGTTGTCACGATTGACGCACTGGGCAACGGCTCGCTGATGGTTTATCCGTACACCTTCGGTGCGATCCCGGCAATGCAGGATCGTTACTGGAATTACCTGTTAGGTGACAACTTCGGTCCTGTCGGACCGACGAACCCGACCGGTACCTATTTCAGTTACTACAATGGCGATATCACCGCCCCGCCGTATCTGAGCCTGGGTGGAACGAACGCCGCCAACTTCAGTAACCACGTCTTCCCGTTCCGCGTGAACCTGACGACGATGAATGACTTCTCGGTGAACGTTGTGCGCTTCTCCAGCCAGAACTCCCCGACCGAAGCCATCTCCGTCGGCCAGCAGGTCGTCCCGTCGGTGAATGTCACCGCCAACTCGACCCAGGGCGGAAACAAGAAAGATTTCAACATCTATCTCGGTATCTACGATGCCGGTAACACCCTTCTGTACAGCGATATGGTCAATGTCGCCAATGCACCGTACAACGGTATCAGCGGCTTCGAGACCATCACCGTGAACATGGATCCCTGGACTCCTGGTTCGGGCGGCGTCTACACCGTGAAGGCATACTTCACGCGTAACCCCGACGATCAGAACCCGATCAACGACATGATCACCTATCCGCTGTATGTGCAGGCCGCACCGGTCATTGCATACGATCTGGATGTCGATCAGACTTCCCTCAACGAGCTCGTTGACGTCGTCAGCGCCCGCGGTGAGGATCCGACGCTCGTGAATGTCTCTGAGGGCGACCTCTCGACGTTCTCGAACAGTACCATCTACTTCCTTGGTGACATGAACGCTGCCGCTCAGACCGAGCTCAGTGCCGCCATCGCCAAGGGCAACGATGTCGCCTTCGTCTACGCAGACGGAAGCTACGGACAGATGGTTCAGAAGATCGACAAGCTGTATGGTATCGAACGTGCCGCTTCTGTGGACTATGCCAGCATGGACGTCGCTCCGTCGATGACCGCGCAGCCTGGTGCACGTGGCGTGACCTTCGATCCGAACGCAGTGCCGACCATCACGACCAAGGAAGAACTGCTTACGTACATCAGCACCGCTGATGCAACGATCGAGCCGATGCGCCCGTCCTTGAAGAAGAGCTCCGAGATGAACGCCATGTTCAATACCTCGCTGCCGATCGCCAAGAACAGCCAGTTCGGTGACATTCGCTTCCTGAGCGAGCAGCAGGGCTCCCTCGGTATCGTGTACACGATTCCGAGCAACCGCAAGGCCGGTGGCATCGTCGTTGACGACGCTGCTCCGACTGCCTTCGGTCTTGGTCAGAACTACCCGAACCCGTTCAATCCCTCCACGACGATTTCCTATACCATTGCTGAGAACAGCATGGTTACCCTCCGTGTCATTGACATGCTCGGCCGCGAGATTGCAACTCTCGTCAGCCAGGCACAGGAAGCCGGTAACTACTCGATCAGCTGGAAGGGTGTGGACATGAACGGCGTCGATGTCCCGACCGGTACCTATCTCTATCGTATCGATGCCGTGCCTGCCAATGGCGGCGCGACCTTCTCGAGCACGAAGAAGATGGTGCTGTCCAAGTAAGCGGAGGATTCCCCGCTTAACTGACGGACACGAAGTACACAAAATCCCGTCCCGCTTTTGCGGGACGGGATTTTGTCTTTTAGCCGCGAAGAGTCACACACCGGGTGGGAAGTTTCCAGCAATCTTCTTATGTTCCTGTATTCACATGATGACAAGGGTTGATACGCGATGTCCATTCGAATGTTTGTTGCGCTGTTCGCACTATTCATTGTTTCCGCTCCTTCAGTCCAGGCCCAGGTGCCCTGCGAGGCGCACCGTCTTTTCAATACGACCGGACAGGAGCTGGTATACATCAGTCCGATGCCGACACCATGGTGGGGCATCAAGTACTTCGTGGAATGGGATGCTGAAGTCGATACTGCATATGTGGCGTTAGGCGTGAACCGGCACCAAAACAGCGGAATCACCCCTGACACCCTCGAAATGCGCATCCTGGCGGATAAACTGCCGTCCATCCAGGTTCTGGACCACAAGACAGTCGTTGTCCCGCCAAATCTCCAGGGACTCGTTCCCGATGGATACTACATCATGGAATTTGAGTTTTCACCCCCTGTGGCTTTTGTTCCCGGTCAGAGTCGATTCTGGCTGAGCTGGCGACTCAGAGGGCCGGCAGGCGACCAGGCCCGGATACGCCTCAAGTACCCGGCGGCCAATGCGCGACGTTCGGTTGTCATCGGCGCGGCCGGCGATACCACTATCGCGACAGTTTTCGTGAAGCAGGCTCTTGGATTGGGGCGTCAGGATTCGGTCGACCTCTGGGGAGAGGTCCACGTCTGCTACCCCAATGGAATCCCTGTTGAGCTGTCCGCATTCTCCGCAGCGTATCGTGACGGACAGGCTCATCTGCGCTGGGAAACTGCGACGGAAACCAACAATTACGGTTTCGACATTGAACGTCTCGCGGCGACTTCCGAAGAAGACGGATTACGCGTATGGCAGAGAATCGGCTTCATCGAGGGGCATGGGAGCACGACAGAACCGCATTTGTACACTTTCGTCGACAAATCGCCCGCAGACGCGATTCAAGCCGGTGGCAATGTCGTCTACAGGCTTCGTCAAATCGATACGGATGGAACGACAGAACTATCACACGTCGCGCAGATCCAGATCCCGATTAAAACAGGATTTGTGCTGGAACAGAGTTATCCTAATCCTGCATCATTGACGGATGGACGTACGACGTTAATCCTGCAGCTCGCGGAAGAGGTCCCTGTCCGACTCGATCTGTATGACGCACTGGGGCGCCACGTGCGCACCGTGCAGGATGGGTTGATGGACAGCGGACGCCATTTCCTTGATGTTTCGCTGGCTGGTCTCCATACTGGAAGCTATTTCTTCCGTCTTACAGCTGGTGACCAGCATCTGACACGTCGCATGCTCGTCACGGAATAATTCCTTTCCGATGGCTCATCATCATTCCAATTCAGCAAAGAACAGGCGCCCTTTTCCGATCAGCGGAAAAGGGCGCAGTGTCGTGATCGGCTCGGTTCTTTTTGTCCTTGCTGTTTTACTACGGTTCCTGTTCTACCTCAAACTGCAGGATACTCCGTTTTTTCTCAGCCATTTTTCCGATTCACGGCTGTATGTGGAGCTTGCCAGTGCCATCGTTTCAGGTGGCGGAATCGATCGGGCATACTTCATGTCACCACTCTATCCCTATTTCCTGGCCGGGGTAGGACAGCTGTTCGGACCGCCAGAAACGGCGATGAGAATCATTCAGATGCTGTTCGGGGGTGGCGCCGCTGTGCTCACATACCGTGTCGGACTGAAGCAGCTCGGCGAGACTGCGGGTGTCGTGGCTGGAGTGGCCGTCGCGTTTTATGCGCCCCTGATCTATTATGATGGCCTGCTGCTGATCGAGTCCCTGCTGACTCTGCTGTGTATCGCGTTTCTCCTCAGCATGTTGTCCGCCATTGAAAAGCGCAGCCGCGGTCTCTGGATCCTGAGTGGGCTATTGCTCGGTATCGCGGCTGTCACGCGTGCCAATATCCTGCTGTTCATTCCAGTGTTTCTGCTGTTCTGGATGTTCTCCACGGATTTGAAAAAACATGTTCCGGTCGCGAACCTTGTCCTGTTTATCATCACGATCGGAGTGGTGATTCTCCCTACCACGATGCACAATGCGGCCAAAGAAGGCGTGTTTCTCCCAGTGACATCATCCTTCGGATACAACCTGTATGCAGGCAACAATGCGGATGCAGACGGATTCTATTCCATGCCTGAACCGGTAGACCTGTACACCGATACGAAAGGAAGAGCCTGGGTAGAGCGACAGGAGGGGAGGGAAATGAACGCCGCGCAGGTGTCGGACTGGTGGCGTGACCGGGCATTAGGGTGGATGGGTGAGAATCCATGGCATGCCACAACCCATATGCTGCGGAAGACTGTCCTGTTTTTTTATCCCGGTGAGGTCGATCAGCTGGGACTAAGCATGAGTTTCTTTACGGGGCAGTACGGCCCGATAACGGGAATTCCCCAGGCTGCATTCCCGGTTCTGCTCATCCTCTCCTTCGTCGGCGCGGGATTCGCCGTGGCGAACAGGAAGGGGGGATGGGTGCTGCCGCTCTTTTTCCTGTCCTATCTCATGGCAACTGCATTGTTTTTCGTGAACGCGCGTTTCCGGCTGCCGATCATGCCCATCATGATGATCTATTCCGCGTATGCGAGCGTGGAACTGGTGAGAATGATACGTCTGAAACGCCTTGCCGCCCCTGCGAGCATCGCATTGCTTATCAGTATGGCAGCTGCAGCCCTGTTGCTTCTGGTTCAACCCAAAGTGGAGCAGGACTTTTCGCAGGAATATCTGAAACTGGGGCAAACGGCATTTGATACGGGAGATTTCCCCGCGGCAGAAGCTGCGTTCCGAACATCATTGGACGAGAGGCACACCTGCGACGGCTGGACCAACCTGGGCAATGCTCTCGCTGCCCAGCAGCGTATGGATGAAGCTGCGAACATGTACCGAACGGCACTCAAGGAAGATTCCACGTTTGCCCTCGCATGGTTCAATTTCGGAAATCTCTGGATGCAGACCGGGAAACCGCAATACGCCTTCGGGTACTGGAAGAAAGCGATTGAGCATGATCCGCTGCTGGCCGGAGCGCACCGGAACCTCGGTTTATTGCTCATCCGGGCCGGAAGGCTGTCGGAAGCACGGAGCGCGCTGAATACCTATCTGGAACTGGAGCCTGATGCGACGAAACGTGCCGAGATCCAGGCCGACCTGCAGCGACTGAAAAACGCGCAGCCGGGTCCGTGAACCAATCTTCAGACCCACCGGACAATCCCGTATACACTGTACCCCTGAAATGAAACGCCCCCCAAAATCGGGGGGCGTGTTGTTCATTCTGTATCTTCCGGCTCCGCAAGGCCGTCATCCGGGATAGGGATGTCTTCCTCCTGGACGGTCATCGGATGTGGAGGGAGATTGAGTACTTCATCCGCGAAATGCTGTACGAGGTAGGAGACGATATCCTTGACAGAAACGAGTCCCACCGGTTCGAACAGGTCGTTCACAAGGGGAATATGCCGATATCCTCCGAGATCCATGAAATTGAGCGCATACGCGATCGTGTCGTCCTCGTTCAGCGCCTGCGGATTTATGGTCATTACCTCGGTGATCGGAGTGGCCCGGAGATCAAATGCGCTGCCCTGGATCTTTTTCAGAACATCGCGTTCGGTAAAGATACCGAGGAGCTTGCGATGACTGGTGACCAATACACAGCCGATGCGCTTGGTCTGCATCATATGAACGGCGTCGTGTACCGGTGTATCGATATCCACGGTAATCGCGGGTTTCATCAGGCTGCGGAGCGAGCGTCGAAGATCTGATACTTCGAGTGCAGGGATGTTCAGCTCGTCCCCGGCATCCAGCGCTTTATCATGTTTGGGATCTCTGCTCATAGCACATGCTTTCCTGCTGATGAAAGGATTATTCCAGAGCGCCAATCTTGCGTTCGATGTGCTCTAAGATAGTATTTTTTTGTACCAGATCAGCAACCTTGCGGACATCCTCATACAGCAGGCGGTCTTCATCGAGATGCGTCACCCGCTCGCGGATCACATCGTAGGCAATTCGCGTGCCGCAGCCCTTGTCGAGTGGTGTGTGAAAGTCCAGAGCCTGCGCCGCGGTGAGCATTTCGATGGAGAGTACGTTTTCGACGTTGCGCATGATCTGCCATGCCTTGCGCGCGCCGATGCTGCCCATGCTGTTGTGGTCTTCCTGGTTTGCCGAGGTCGGGATGGAGTCTACGCTGGCGGGATGGGCGAGGACTTTGTTTTCCGACACGAGCGAAGCAGCAGTGTACTGGGCGATCATAAGGCCGCTGTTGAGACCGCCTTTCTCGGTGAGGAAGCGGGGGAGACCAGAGAGCTTCCCGTTCACCATGCGTTCAATGCGGCGTTCGGAAATATTTGCAACTTCTGAGAGCGCGATCCCGAGGAAATCCGCAGCAAGTGCCACAGGCTGTCCGTGGAAATTTCCGCCTTCGAGGAGCTGCTCTGAATCGGCGAAAATCAGTGGATTATCCGTGGCGGAATTGATTTCTCGCAGCAGGACCTGTTCCACATAGTCGATGGCGTCGCGTGAGGCACCATGTACCTGTGGCATGCAGCGCAGGGAATAGGCATCCTGCACGACATCATGTCCCTCACGATGGGACTCACGGATTTCACTCTCCTGCAGCAGGCGCAGGAGATTACGTGCAGCGGCCTGCTGGCCGGGGTGGGGTCGCACCTCGTGCAGACGCGGATCCGCCGCATTTGTCGTTCCCAGCAACCCTTCCAGCGTCATCGCACCGGAGATGTCCGCCTGGCGAATCAACGATTTCGCTCTTACGGTAGTGTAAGTGAGATAGGCTGTCATCATCTGTGTGCCGTTGATCAGAGCGAGGCCTTCCTTGGCGGAAAGACGCACCGGATCGAGTCCGGCTTCCTTCAACGCTTCAGCGCTCGGACGCGTACCTCCGTCTTCGGTCCAGCACTGTTCGAGTCCCATCATCCCGCACACCAGGTGGGCGAGCTGAACGAGGTCGCCGCTCGAACCGACGGATCCCTGAGATGGAATCACAGGGACGATGTCACGGTTAAGCATGTCGAGCAGGTGCTGTACGGTCTGGATGCGGATGCCGCTGTAGCCTTTCGCGAGCGCATTGGCCCGCAGCAGCATGAGAAGACGGGTGATGGATTTCGGAATCGGGTCGCCGCAGCCTACGGCATGGCTGATGATGAGGTTACGCTGCAGCTCTTCCAGCTTGTCCGTACCGATATGCACGTTGCTGAATTCACCGAATCCAGTGGTTATCCCGTACATGACCTTGTTATCGCGTACCCATTTCTCGACGAGATCGCGTGAAGCCTGCATGCGGGGGCGCGCTTCCTCGGCCAGTTCCACCTGCACGCCCTTCTCTGCGACGCTCATCGCCATTTCCAGCGTGAGGGAGTTTCCGTCAATTCTTAGAGTATTCATCAGTCCGTCATTACTGTGTTATGCAGAAAAATACATCCTGCAAACTACGATGATGCAAAAGCTTTTCCAAGATGCTGCAGCGTGGCGGTTCCGCCGGCATGGGACGACATCGCCCACTGCCGGGAAGGGTGTACGCAGCGCGCGTTATCGCGCACCCGAAGCGGGCGCCGAGCAGACGGTCTGAAACGCGAATGATCGCACTTGCATCTTTCTCTCCATTAAAGTATGTTTGTTTCAAACGTTTGAAAAATTCCAAACAACACGAACGCTGCAATGGCGGACGATATTCAGCAGGCACAACGAGATTTCATCGAAGCGTTTGGCAATCTATATGCTTCGTATGGGTGGAAACGGCTGGATGGGCTTATCCTGGGCCTGCTGCTTGCTCGTGCGGAAATCATGTCTCTCGATGATATCTGTGCAGACCTTGCACGAAGCAAGGGACCGATCTCTGAAGCCGTGAGACAACTCGCCGATAAAGGATTGATCAGAAAAATGGCCGGTAAGGAAAACCGTCGAGACTACTATGCGGTAGATCCCGATCTGTTTTATCATAACCACCTGCAGAACATGAATGTGGTCCGAAAGAACCGCATGATCGCCGAGCAGTTCCTATCCGCGGCAACGCACAGTGAAGAAATGAAGGGCATGCGCGAAAATCTTCGAGCCATGCATGCATTCTACACGTTGATGGAAAGCTTCTACAGTGATTTTTCCACCCGCTGGCGGGAAGAAAAATCCCGGCTCAGCATCGACCCACAGTCATCTTCGAAATGAACGGAACAGCAGGATGAGACAGGCCACCATCATCGGAACAGGGCTCCACGCTCCTGGAGAACCCATCCCCAACGTCGTATTCAACGAAAGGCATCAGCAGGATATCGACGCGTTTTTGCGGGAAAACCGGAATATTCATCAGCGATACTACATGTCCCCTGACCAGGCCACGTCTGATCTCGTCGTCCCTGCCGCGCAGGATGCCGTTGCGCAGGCGGGCATCGACATTACGGATATTGACCTGATTATCGTTGCGACCGACACGCCGGATTATATCTCACCGAGTACCGCGGCCGTTGTACAGCACAAGATCGGTGCGGTGAATGCCGGGATATTCGATGTCAACACCGCGTGCGCGGGCTTCGTGACAGCGCTGGATATCGCATGGAAATACTTGCAGTCTGACACACAGTACCGCCATATTCTCGTGGCGGGGGCGTATGGGATGAGCAAGTACCTCGATTTCGATGACTACAGAATTTCCACGTTGTTCGCCGACGGCGCGGGTGCTGTCGTCCTGTCCGCCAACGTCGAAGGAGAGGGCGGCATTCTCGCTTCGACGCTGTATGGAGACGGCAGCTATCATGATTACATGGGCATCTATTCCGGTGGGACCTTCATGCCGGCCAGCCATGAAAGCGTGGAAAACCGCGATACTCTTCTCCGCTTCGCGAAAAAAATTCCGCCGGAAACCAATCCGCAGCATTGGCCGCGCCTCGTGCGCACGGTGCTCCAACGAATCGACAGAACTCCCGCCGATGTGCAGAAATACTTCTTCACACAGATCAACATCAACAGCATCCGCGAGACACTCGATATTCTCGACGTCCCTCATGACCGAGCGCATAATGTGATGGACAAGTTTGCCTATACCGGGAGCGCATGCATCCCGATGGCCATTGCAGATGCTGCCGAACGGCATCTGCTGCAGGAAAACGACCTGGTGATGCTCGTGGGCTCCGGCGGAGGCATCTCCATGGCCGCCATGGCGCTGCAATGGACGTATACGACCTGATATGGATACCGCATGAATGACGGATCTCTCTACGCGTGGATATTTTTCTCTGCCTATGCGGCGGCCGTAACCGGTATAGCCGTCTGGAGCCGTTCGCGCGCGCGGTCGATGGAGTCGTTCTCCGTTGGCACACGCACGGTAAGTCCGTATTTCGTTGGTCTCTCCCTCGCTGCCAACATGACCAGCGCGGCAACATTCGTCATCAATCCCGGCCTGATGTATCTCTACGGCTGGTCGGGAATTCTGGGATACGCCGTGGCGACACCGCTGGGAATCTACCTCGGACTGGTAATCTTCAGTAAGAAATTTCGGACCATCGGCGATCGTACGAAGGTGATCACCGTTCCACAGTGGATCGGCGACCGTTTCGGCAAGCCGATGCTCAAGGTGTACTTCGCCATTCTGTCGCTGCTGCAGATCACCTTCCTTGTGCTGATCGTGGTGGGACTGTCGCTTGTCATCGGGAGTACTCTCGGACTGGCGACGGAAACGGCGCTGCTGATCGTCGTCGGCTTTACGTTCGCGTATATCCTCCTCGGCGGAGCCAGCGCGCATATCATGACCAACACCGTACAGGCGGTGATCATGATCATCGTGGCCTTCATGTTCCTCGCGTCCGGCATGGAGTACTTTGCCGATGGTGTCGGCGGCTTCTTTGCTCGTCTTGACGCCGTGACTCCGCATTTCGGTTCGGCTGTCAACCCGGACAGCCTTCTGTTCAGGGACTTTTTCGAAGTCTTCGCGGCGAACTTTATCATCGGCGTCGCGATTATTATGCAGCCGCATATCATTTCGAAGTCGCTGTACCTGCGAACAGAACGCGATGTCAATCGTTTTCTCGGTACGGCGGTCATTGTTGCGACGCTGTTTTTTGCCGTGCTGATGACAGGACTCTTCGCCCGTCTCGCCATGGGTGGCGAAGTGTTGGCGCCCGATACCGTCATGGCGACCTACATCGTACAGGAGTTCCCGCCGCTGCTTCGCGCCGTGATCGGACTTGGGATCCTCTCCGCCGGGTTTTCCACGATGGAAGGCATACTCGTGGCCCTCAGTTCCATTTTCGCCAACGACTTTTTGAAAGGTGTCCTGCCGGCGCGCATCACGTCGGCAGAGCAATGGGGCATGCGCTCGCTGCTCTATGCAAAGATCTTTCTCGTATTGCTGGCCCCGGTGACGCTGCTGTTGTCGTGGGATCAGATTCAGAACCCGTCGCTGTCCGTCGCCATCTTCGCGCAGAACGGAGTGTACGGCCTCTTCGCGGCCGCATTCGTGCCGATTCTCTTCGGAGTGTTTGTCGAAAGGGCGGACTGGCGTGTCATTTTCATGGCGTCGCTCGCGGCGCTTTTCGTGCACTTCGGCATGTATTACGGACAGATCACGATGTATCACAATAATCCCGGCGTCACGGCAGCCTGTGCTCTGCTGGTCAGTCTCGCGGTCGCGTTGCTTGGCACGGCAGCCACGCGGCGGGGAGTGGAGGCGGGATGATACGGACGGACTGGTTCGAACGCTGGGCACTCTACGCCCCTGATAAAACCGCCCTGACCGACAACGAATCGGAACGCAGTTTCACCTATGCGGAATGTCACCGCATCATCAACAGGCTGGCGCGCGTGCTGCAGGATGAATATCAGCTGCGAAAGGGCGACCGCGTGGTTGTGCTCTCGACGAACAGTGCCGAATATATCTTCCTGTTTTTCGCACTGCAGAAAACAGGCGCGATCATGGTACCGGTGAATTATCGCCTGACTGTCCGCGAAATCAGTCATATCGTGGCTGACAGTGATCCCGCCCTGTTCATCTGGCAGCGGCAGTATGCGGATGCGGCACGTGAAGTAGGCGTGACATTTCCCGCAGTGGCCTCGGCGGCGTTTGACGGCCACGACAGTATCGCTTCCAGGATGTTCAACGAGGGGTTCTCGGTCGAACCACTGCTGCAGGAAGTGCAATTCGATGACACATGCATGATACTCTATACCTCGGGCACGACCGGAGCGCCCAAGGGTGCACGCATCACGCATGGCATGCTGTTCTGGAATTCCGTCAACACGAGCATGCGGCTCAACCTCGTCCAAAATGACGTGACGCTCACCTTCGCCCCGTTCTTTCATACCGGTGGATGGAACGTTCTGACCACGCCATTTTTCCACCGGGGCGGGCATGTGATACTCCTGTCGAAATTCGATCCCGATCATGTGCTGCGACTCTGTGATGCAGCCGGCGTCACGGTGTTGTTCGGCGTACCGACGA
>PKTF01000111.1 GCA_002869275.1 Ignavibacteria bacterium
AGCCTCGCAGAGATGCGGGGCTTTTTCTTGTCGCAGTCCTAAATCGATCCACGGCGATACGCGTTTTGAGGGCTTCTCCTGGTACAGGAATTCCATTGCATCCTCCTGCAGAATCAAGTACTTTCCGGGGTCAAACGTCTGTAATTATTGTCGTTGATGCAGTCCCCCTGATTGACCTGGAATAGGCCGGTGCGGGACGCGATGCCTATAGCGCCCCAATGCAGATTGCTGCCGTGGGTGTTTCGCGCCGTGTGATGCTGACCAATCCCAGGGAATCGGGGATCTCATGTCATGCGATCCATTCAACAACCAAGGAGGAAATGATGCTGCGATCGATGAGAAATCCGCGCGCATTGTTTGCGTTCACAGTCTGCGCGCTCTGTGTCTTCCTGGCTTCCTGCCAGATGGAGGAACAGGGGATGAGTGAGCAGGATATTCAGACGATGGTGGAATCGTCACTGATCTCGTGGAACACCGGTGATTTCAGTAAACTCGAGGAGCTATATACGGCGGATTATGTGCGGCATTCTCCCGGCATCCTTGAAGACATTGTCGGCCTGGACGCGTTTGAGGAATACATCGTTTCCGTGCGAACAACATATCCGGATTTCAACGTGGCGACCGAGAACGTTACGGCAACGGAGGACGGCGTCGTTCTGTTCTGGACCGTGACCGGTACGCAGGACGGTCCGTCCGATAATCTTCCGCCGACGGGTGCGAAGGTGACGCTGCCCGGCGTATCGATCACCCGGGTGGTCGACGGCAAGATCGCGGAGGAATGGGTGTACTGGAATCACGCCAGCATGCTCAGTCAGCTCGGCTTCACCTTTATACCGCCCGCGATGGAGACGGTAGAATAACCACAGTGTTGACTTTGGTGTATTTTGCAGAAGTGCAGACCCGGCTCGGACCGGGACTGCGTTGCTTCTGACGAATACCACCATCTAGAAAATGCCGCAGTGCAACAAAAGAAGAGGCGAGATCTCACTCGCCTCTTCTCTGTTAATTCAATTTCTCGCAATGCCGTTGGTGAGATAATTCTGTGGGTAACTGAGTAGGATGATGGCAAGAGACACCAATACCTTAAAATCAGTCGGCCTTCTCCTCATACGGGTGCGGTATGGTTTCAAACTTATCAGTTTCCTCGAAATACTCCAGATCGAGTCGGCGGACCTCATCCTGGCGTGAGAACACAATACTTGCTGCTTCCTGCAGCAGTTCGGCAAGATCGGTCTTGTCTTGCAGCGGCTGCTTGACCTTGTGACCCAGGAGTTTCATGAGGTCGATGGTGACTGGGAGGACGTGCTCGCCGTAGTCCTTGATTCCGGTCATCAGCTCCTTGTCGAACAGGTCCTCATCCCAGTGCGAAAGGGCTGTCCCTGGACCTCCATCCCGTTCCACTTCCATGTGTTCGAGTGCGCCGAGCTGCGCGATCGCTTCTGCGGTAAAGAGTCCGGTGCCATCATTGAACAGCTTCTTCCATGCATCCCAACCGATGCCGAGTGTGTGGCCGATTTCATGAATGATGGTTCCTGCAATCTCGTTCTCCGTGAATGATCCCAGGTATTTCGTGTTGAAATCCACACGACCATACCGGACACCGTCTTTCTCGTAAGGCCTGTAGGCACACGCGATGGTGTTGCTCATCTCTGTGAACGTTCCGAGCCGAATGACGATCGAGTAGCGCGGGTGAACGAACCGGTTCCAGAAATTGCACGCCGTGCGCGCGCCGAGCTTCAGCCGACCGTCCATGTCGGAAATGATCGTGTAGGTGATGAGATTCGCTGGTTTCTCTGGTTTTGGCTTGGGCTTTGCGAGATCGCGTGCGCGCAGCAGCCAGGAAATCGTATGCTGAATGATTTGCAGCCGGATGAGTTCGTCGGCAGTCAGCGCACGCCCCAGGATTTGGATCTCCGCGGCTTCTGCCTTGAGTGCTTCAATGAGATCATCAATGGTCCTGGCCTTGTCGAGCATCGATTCAGAATCCCTGAGCGCGGCTTTCTCTTCCGACTTCATTTTCTGGAGTACTTTTCTCAATCTGCTTTCTGAGCGTGACTCCATCTGCGCCGCCGATCCGACAGGAATATCCCGGCTCCAGGAGCTGAAGAACTTCAGGTTGGTGACGTTCTCGATTTCTTCTCGTGTTGATGGATATTCGTCAGGAAACGAACTGCGCGGTGCGTTTTGGGGGATGAGAAAATAATCAAACTCGACTCTTGAAGGTGTGTCGTAGGGGTACCTGTGTGGATCGACGATGATACAGAAGTAGGCATCGGGAACAGGCAGGTGCTTGCCCTGTCCGCGGCTGACGGATGCAGGCTGATCGCCGAATACCGGTCCTACAATGGCCCATACATGGTCCTTTCCTTCCTCGTCTTCGATCGCGCGAATGGCGTTTTCAAGCTTTAGCCAGACACCCTGGTTGAGCGACGCGTATTGCGGACTCATATTCGACATCAGGAATGTCTCCATCTGTGCGAGACGCCCAAACTGCCGGTTGATCACTTCATTGGGTGTCATATGACCCACGTTGAGCTGAACACCGCCAAGTTTTCCAAAGGTCTTTCGCCCGATACGATGCTCCTCCGTTAGCCGAAGATCGTCGTAGTACATGAGCGGGCGCTCAAAATCGACGTGGGCGTCGGCATGTGCGACACGGTACGCGGACCATGCCGGCTGCAGGCGGTCCGGACAGTAACCGACGACATAGCCCTGGTTCACCAGTATCTGGATGGGACGTGTTTCGTCGAGATTTTGCGGCGCACCACGCCATAGATGCAGGTCAATGCGATGTGCAAGGTTCGTGCAATGCGGATGAATTGTTGTGTGGTCCATGTCTTCCTTCCATGATGAGAGTCGTTGTCGAAAAGCTGACGAATCATGGTGCTCAGCATTCGGTGTCGCCGAACACGATCAAAGGACGCACGGCAAACGAGATCGATTCCTCGAGCGGAACCGCATTATCGTGCTTAGATATCTGCCAGATCGGCGAATCGGCTGAACATGGGGTGGTCGCCGAAGGCCTGGCGCAGTTCACGGTAATTGACGTCGAGAAGGTTGTCTTGCGGGACGATGATGCGTTCGAACTGTCCTTTGAGCACGGCCTTGAGATCCTCGTGATGCTCTTTCGCATCAGCGAAGATTTCGAAAGCGGGCGTCGGAAAGTCACTGCCGAAGAGGATGTGATCGGACGGCAGTTTTTTCACGTCCTTGAAATACTTCTTACGAAACGGTGTGCAGAAAGCGGAAACATCCCCGTAACACGTTCCGGAATACCCCGGTTCCGTGCTTTTCTTGATGAATTTTTTCACCACGGGAAAATCGTCGTGCTCGATGAGCCCACCCAGGATGTTGCCGGCGAAATACGGCGTGCCACAGTGCGCGAAGATGATCTGCGCGCCGGCCTTCATCCCGGCTTTCAATGTGTCATGGATGCCGTTGATGTCGGGCGTGTTCCACTTGTCCCTTTTTCGGCGAAAGAAATTACGCGTTTTGTCTGTCCACGTCCAACGCAGCAGGTCATACGACTGCGTCCGCGGATCCATGGTCGGTATGGCATACTCCATACCGCAGTGCAGCAGCAGGGGAAGGGGTTTCCCATTCCGCGCCGTTGCGAGGAACTCCAATGCATTGCGTGCACGCGGATCGGACAGGGTAAACTGCTGCGCAGAAGGCAACCATTTCATCAGCACCGCTCCATCTGCGATACATTGCGCGGTTCTTTCCCTGAAGTCCGGCGCATAGGGATGTACAGAGGCTCCGAAGAGCACTTTTGGTCCGACCGCCTTTTTCAGCTTGATCACGAACGCGTTGTCCACCCATACGTGGGAGGCTTCTTCTCGCCGCACACCCCCGCCATCGTATACGGGATCGAGTGCGAGGCAGACGACGTGATCGAGATCGCAGGAGTTCAGCGTATCGACGGTCTTGTCCCAGAGGGCCTGGTCGCAGGCGTCGTCGGGCGAGATGCCCGCGTAGAGCAGGAAGATCTTGTAGGTCAGCTGCTGTCGATACCAGGCGGACATCCTTCCCATCTCGGGCCACTTGTCGCCGATGAGTCCCACGTGCATGTGGATGTCGATGATTCTCGGCATGCGTGTTCTCCTCGTCTAATACGTGATGCTGAACTGATGCTGAAGGCAGTTGTCCGCTTTAACTTTGTCAATCGGATTCACATCCGACATGACGTCTACAATAGCGGCTTCGTCGAACAGGTTCTTGAGGTTGTCCATGAACACAGGTGTTACCACGGTTTCCCACGGCCGTACCGGATCATTTGTCGGTTTGGAGAGGATATGAATGAAACTGAGGTATCGTGCCGCATCGGCATCCGTACGTGAATCCCTGTCCAGTGTACCGACGATCTTCGCGATGGCTCCGCGATCACGTCCGACGCGCCCGAGAACGCGTCTGCCGAAACTGGCAAATGCGGGCCAGTCCGCCGCCGCAGGGTAACGCACGGATCGGTAAGGTTTATCCGGATAATCGGTGGAATGCAGCGCAGCGCCCCCGCCTCCCGAGACGATGTAGTCGCAGCGCATCGTCATCGAATCGTGGTGTTCGTCCAGGTAGCGACCGAACTCTGCGGCGTCATATCGCTGATAATTATGCTCATGACCGGCGAGGAGCAATCGCACGCTGGGATGCGCCGCAATCAGCTGATGCACCGTACTCAGCCAGTTGCCCTCATCCTTTCCACGCACCAGGGAGGGAATGTGGAACATGACGATGACCGTGGCGCCACGCCTGTCGGCACGCCGAAGGCGGGCATCCAGCCACGCATGCTGCTGCGTATCCGGACCGATACGACGCTTCCAGAACTGCCACCAGTCGTTGTGTCCGTCCAGGTTGGCAGCCTTTCCCGAATCGAGGCCGATAAATACGAGATTGCGGTCATCGTCACGCAGTTCCCAGTACATGCCCGGCTGCAGTACGCGATGCGGAAGACCGTGCTGTGACCAGGTGCGGTCGAAAATTCGCGTACAGAAAATCGAATGGAAGGCACGGCCTTCGCCTTCGGAATAATACTCGTGGTTTCCGGGCGTAGCCCAGATGGGAATGCCGAGATCCTTGTACGGCTCAAAAAAACCTGCAAGGAAATCGTCGTCGTTGCGATTGCCCGATCCCGACCGTCCGGCGGGATACGCCACGTCGCCGTTGATGATCATCATATCCGCGTTCAGATGGCGGAGAAGGGGAAGCAGCCCATACTGCGAGCGGTCCCCCTCGCCGGTATCACCGAGGATGATGATGCTGTAGCTATCTTCGGGCTTCGGAGCGAACAGACTGGACACGGGAACGGAACGGCTCAGCGGACGAGGTTCACCAAAGGCATAACGCCACTCATTGGTGTAATCCAGCCGGAGTTTCCTGCGTGCTGCAAGAAGGTTGCCAGCGCGCAGCCAGTACCCCGGACCGCGGTTACGTGCAAACGGAGGATAGATGATTTCAGGCATCGCGGTTGATCTCCATCGTCAGTTCTACCCGCTTCTTTTTCTGTACGCGGAGAAGCGCTGAGGCAAGATCGTTCCAGAACGGTGCGCCGAAGCTGATCAGCAGCGCGGTGATCAGGCAAAGGAACAGGTAGAGCAGCGCTCCCCACGAGAACAAGTCCCATTCAGGCTGCATGTTGAAGACCGTGGTGAGATCGTCATCGCGATCACCCTCAGAGTGTTTGATGGTGGCCAGGGCATCGGTAAGTACAACCCGTGCACTGTCGGCCAGTTTCTCCATTTTCGGATCGGCCTTGCGCGTCGTGTCGGTGGATCGCTGGTAGATATCCATATACTGCTCTGCGATGGACACCGCCTCTTCGCTGGAAAGCTGGCTTGCGGAATTCCACAACCGGTCGATCGGGAGGTTGAACAGGACCGCGACAAGGAGTGCGATGAGGAAGGTCTGCCGTGCGTTGCGACGTTCGTACAGGTAATCGAAGTTGCGTATCAGCTGACCGTAATTGTTTTCCACATCATCGACGTGCGGAAGGAATTCCCTGCGAAACGCGATGAGCATTGCCGAAGCCTCCACGGTGCCGGAAGGAGTTATCTTTCCGAGCTGGCTTCCCGTATCGTCGCCGGGTATATGACTGTGGTTCCAGTCCGTGAGGAAGCTCAGAATGTCTTTCGCACCCTGATAGCCAGGCGATCCCTTCTCGGCTTCTCCCAGCTCCTTGAGAAAACTCATCCAATGGTTGGAGCAAAACTGCGCAGGATCTTCTCCTGCCGCATCATCGCTCGATACGGCGGCGATTTTTTCCTCCGTGCGGAGTGCCTCCAGTGCTCGCTGCGCCCATGGCTGCAGTGTCCGCTCCAGTCCGTCCACGAGAGCAGTCTTGCTCATGGGAAGAAGCAGTCCATTCGGTCGGAGACGGCGCAGCTGAAACGGTCCGCGCGTGCGCAGATCGAGGAGATTACCAGGACGCATCAGTTGTCGCGAGATGGGACCAAGAAAGTCCGCCAGTGCATTCGTGAATGCGCGGCCTTTGCTGCTGGCGAGATGCTTCCACATCTCCTGGATGATTTGCACGAAAATCGCGAGGGCAAGGAATATCCCTGCCAGTCCGAGAACTGTCGTGATAAGCGAGTTCGCTGCCCAGGGCATGGTGACCTCCTGTGAATACTATGTGCGGAATTCCACGTGTGCAGGATATCCATTCCACCGGGCGGTCGCAATGGGTGGTACCACCTATTTACGTGCGTGGTAACACCTATAACTTGACATGTTTATCTGAAACGACTATTATGACACGTCTCTCTCGCACAACTAGCTGAGCCGACCTTCTCCCTGAAAACTGGGCCAATGTACATGTTAGTATAATCGGCATTTAAGGGCTCCCCTTAAACTGGACCAGCCAAAAAGTGAATATTTCGGCCTTGTGATCGTGCCAGGTTGGCAAATGCTGCTGCCATCTGCCCAGCATTTCTGTGAGTGAGAGTTCTCTCTAACGGTGAAGCGCGGTACTTACACATGAAATATTACTAACAGCTCGGTATGTTATCGTGTCCACATCAGTTCCATATGAAATTCAGCGTTCCCATCACAAGAATAGGAGATCGCGCCATGCCGTCAACTTCCGCAGCTAAGTCGAAGGGTGGTATCCCTAAGCGCCCCGTCGTACCAGATCGCCTAGATTTGCGTGATCGGCCGTATCTCCCGACAATCAGTTCACCGCCGCAAGCTGAGTTGATACCATCACCCGTATCCGTGTTAAATCAGCAACAGACGAGCGCATGCACGGGCTTTGCGCTTGCAACCATCGTCTACACACTTCTGAGGAAACGAGATAAGGATAAGGCGACAGAAGTATCGCCGTTTATGCTGTACTCGATGGCGCGACGATATGACGAGTTCCCAGGTTTTACGGAGGACACCGGCTCGAGCCTGCGAGGCGCAATGAAGGGCTGGTATAAACACGGCGTCTGTCGAAAAGAACTTTGGTTGGACATCGATATGCCAGAAGCTGCACAAGAAGCAGAGAATGACTGGTGGCTCGATGCGGCCAGACGTCCACTCGGAGCGTATTTTCGAGTTGATCCTCGCTCCATTACCGACATGCATGTAGCTCTGAACGAAGTCGGTATTGTGTTTGCCAGTATCATATGCCACGGCGGATGGGATCAGGGATTTGATGCAAAGAAACCGCGCAAGGGGTACTGGGTCATTCCGTTCGAAAAGTCAAAGCTGACCGATGGCGGACATGCCATTGCCATTGTCGGGTATACGCGGGATGGCTTTATCATTCACAATTCTTGGGGACCAAAATGGGGCAGCGGCGGAAGGGCCATTCTGCTATACGAAGACTGGGCGGAAAATGCGATGGACTGTTGGGTTGCCCAACTCGGCGTCGAGACGACACAACACAACGACATCGCTTCGTCCATATCCCTTCGGATGTCGAACAACAAGGTGCAGCTTGCAAGGGAAACCGTTCTGCGCAACCGGGAAATCTCGCCATTCATCATCAACATGGAGAACAACGGTCGCTTATCGAACTCGGGGGAATTCCGCACGCAGCAAGGCGATATCGATGCTCTCATGACCGTTCATCTCCCTCAGGCACGCCAGGTCTGGAAACGGAGTCCACAAACTCCCGTCGATATAGCAATATACGCTCACGGTGGATTGGTAGGTGAGGGAGCAGCCGCGGAAACGGCAGCGAAGTGGATACCCGCGATGTATGAGAAGAAGGTGTTTCCAATTTTTCTCATGTGGGAGACGGATCTGTTCTCTACAATCAAAAATCGTCTTCAGGATCTCATCACTGGTCAGCCTCGAATGACAGGTGGAATAGGAGATATGATGAGGCGTTTCTGGAACGAGCGTATCGAACGGCTGCTCGTCGGTCCTGGATCTCTTATATGGGACGAAATGAAACAGAACGCAGAACGGCTTTCGGGAGCACCTGACAGCGGGTGTCAACTCCTTTTCACTGCTGCACAAGATGCGAATGCCTTAGTGAACGGTTCCTTCAGGCTCCATCTTATCGGACACTCCGCAGGTGCCATCGTACATAGTTACATTGTGAACCGGCTCTGTCAGCTTGGCATGCAGTTCGAATCCGTCACCTTCATGGCTCCGGCAGTACAGGTGAAGGTGTTCGACGAGAATGTATATCCCTGGCTTAAGACGGGTGACGAGACAGAAGTGAAAGCCTCTGGAGGAATGGTGAAAAGATATACGCAGTATCACCTATCTGATATTGCAGAACAAGCAGATCCCACCTGTTCTGCAATTCTCCTCTACTCCCGATCGCTGCTCTATCTGGTGTCGCAGTCCTTCGAAGGTGGAAAAGAAACGCCGATTCTCGGAATGGAGAAATATCATACGCGTTACAGAAAGCTGAAAAGACTTTCGAATACTCGGATCGTTACAGCGCCCTCGGGAGCGAGTAACAGCACAACGCATGGTGGGTTCGACGACGACGAGGGTACAATGAGAGACGTGATCGCGAATCTGAAGAAAGGTTTGTAGAGACAGTCGATGCACGTTCGCTGTCATCGTACAAGAAGGGCCTGCACAAGGAGCTGGAAGGCCACTGGTCAAAGAAAGTCGGTACGTATTTCGAGGACGACAAGTTGCAGACGTCGAGTGACACTCCGACCAAGATTCTGGAGAAGGCCAGAGCAGTAGATAAGGCCTTCGGGATCACGTTTCCCAACAGGATTCCGGACCTCATCGAACGGGATGTGTGGCTGGAGACTGTCTATGTCTGCAGAGGTTCCTTCGCAGTGGCAAGCATTATCGCACCGCCGGATACGTACGGCAATGATGAAGACAAGAAGGCCCCATTCGATCCTGTACTGAAAGCGAATCCGCAGCTGCTAAAGGACGTAAACAGGGTGGCTATGCATGATGCGGTTCTGAATGTGGCGATTACCTGGAAATACCTCTGGAACAGGCTTAAATAGTACGAATAGCGAAGGAGATCAGATATGTCATTGCAGGAATACGGTGTCTGGAAGGGAAAGGCGGTGAGAGTTACCGCGGAAACCGCAGATGATGACCCGCACTCTCCCCACATCCATCTGTTCTACGAGGACGGAACTGGGGGAGAGTACAGCGGATCACGACGAGCATCGATAAACGTGAAATCAGGATCCAGTATTTCCGAGCTTGTGGTATGGATAAACACGGACTTCCAGCATCCAATCACGGGCAACCTTGAACCACTCGAGCAGGGATTTACAAGTGTGGAGAGTGCTGCCAACGGGCTGGCACTCGACTATATCCGTAGCAACGTCGTCAATTTCGAAGATGGGCACATTCTTCCACATGACATTCCGGGTGCTGAAAACGATGTGCTGGATCTCGTGCTCCCACTTCTCGAAAATGCAGTACAGCGCCAGGCTGTGGTGTACCTTTTCGGCGAGCCGTACCTCCCAAGTAGACAGGGGATTCACGATGTCCACATGAACCAGGGCAGTGTCGGGCAGTTCACAAAATACAACGGTGCCTGGCAGGACGGCGGGCTCATCATCACGAACAGCGACGGCACTTATACAGCGATCCTGATAGCCTTCGCGAGCCAAGCTGCGCATACGGATGAGTCCACAGGAAACGCGCTCCCTGGCAGCCAAAACCTGAAGGATCTTATTTCAGGTGCTGAAGAGGATCACGATAGCGGCGATGATCACATCGAACCCGATACGGATTCGTCCGGTATTTCCGACGACCTGCGCGTGGCGATTATAGGCGCGCTCGTCAATCCCATCGGTCCGGAGAATACGCCTCAGCATACGGGAAGACACGAGGCGGTCCTGCTGCTCAACCGCTCTCCGGAGAGCGTCAATCTTCGGGGATGGTCCGTGCTCAACAGAATGGAAAAGGCGCAGCCCATCGCTGACGAGATTACCCTGGCTCCCGGAGCGCTCCATGCGGTGACCATGGCCGCGGCACCGCTCTCAAACAAGGGAGGGTTGATCACATTACTTGACGAAAATGGACTCAAAGTGGACGGTGTGAGTTACACCAAGAAACAGGCGAAGGAGGAGGGGTATATCATTCTGTTCAGGTGACGTAAGCCGCGAGATGTGGAGATGCTGCATTGCTCGTTCAGCTCCAGTTCAGATCGATTTGTGACATCGACCATCTCCATTCCAACAGTGAGCGGAGGATGACATGAGCAAGGAAGCAAAAGATAAAAAGGGAACACCTGCGAAGAAATCCGCATCGCCACGTCAGAGACTGGCCGCGATCACGGTCGTCCTGCTGTTCGTCGCGGCGCTGATCTTGCTGTATTTCCAGCATATCCAGACAAACAGGGAATTCCTGACGCAGCACAACCTTCGCCATCTCGGTACTATCGCGACGGTGATGCAGGAGAGACTGGACGCCTTCGGAGAGAAGCTGAAGAATCAGCTTTATTCGAGTGCGGAGGACATGCTGACATTGCCAGATACGATTCGTAATACTTTTCGTGTCCAGACAGACACGACCAGCAAAGGTGTCTCTGGCAGGGAAGATCTGAAGCGGAATACCGTGCTCATTCGACCGGGTGTAATCGAGTATTACCTCGACCGCGGAGACCCACTTTCCCCTGTACGCATCACGACAACGATCGCGAAACTACTCGATCTCGATGATCTCACTGACGGGGCATTCGATGTGCTGCTCCTGACAAACCGAACCGGTGACACCGTGTACTTCAACAGCGCACCCGCGCGCATGCGTATCACTGCGATCGACAGCGTACTAGTGGGTGGGAAAGGCGTCCTCTTCGATCGCATCAGCAGCAATTCCAACACGGTGCAGATTCTGATCACCGGAACGCGATATGAATTGTACGTGCAGGTCATGGGCGAACACCGCGTCTGTGGATTGATCGAATCGGAGCGCTTCGAAGACTCTGCAAAGGCCATACACGTCAGCTATTTCGTGGATCTCCTGCTCGTTCTCATCCTGATGCTTCTCGCGGTTCCTCTGATCACGCTCCACTTCGCCAGATTCTCCGAACGTATCCGTCCCGTTAGCGTCCTCATCAACATCGGATGCATCATCATCGGTACGGCGTTCGGGACACTCCTTGTGGCAGACCGTGTCTTTACAAACTACAACGCTGACGATCTCGACCAAGCGCTCCTCAAAACGCTGTCTCGACAGCTGAATACCCGTGTCGACGAGGAGTTCTCCACTGTTGATACAATGCTGGCTCTTCTTGATAAAACCATCGATTCGAAACGGCTCGATAACCAAAAGTATGCGCTGTTCAGAGACACCTTGGATTTGCCCATCCGTAATATCCTTCAAAAGTACCCGTATTTCGAGCAGCTTTACTGGCTCGACAGTCATGGAAAGATGATGGCGCACTGGACAACGGGTACACAGTTGTTCGATCATGTACCGCTCGGTGACAGGGAATATTACACGAAAATCGACGACGGGAAAGCACACTGGATATTTCCCCACTACACGAGGGCGACGGGCAATTTCATGGTGGCCTACAGCCGCCGAGCACAGGTGCAATTCAGGTTCAGAACACCGGATATTCGCAACAGCACGTCAACTGCGGTGGGAGCGGTGGACTTCCTACCCAGGTCCCTGTACGATACATGGATGCCTGAAGGCTACGGCTACATGATCATCGACAAGCGTGGTAACGTGCTTTTCCATTCCATCACACGTCGCGCTCTGCACGAGAACCTGTTCATTGAATCACCGAACGCCGATCTGCGAGAACTCCTGCAGTCCGGTTTGTCCGGCCTGATTACCGCGAGATACTGGGACGATAACGTACGCATGTACGTGGCGCCTCTTACCATGACCTCCGCAGAGCAGCAGTGGTACACTGTTGTCTACTCGGAACAGGACATGCTCACAGATATGAAATCCGGCACGACGACGATGACGGCGATGTTCTACCTTTTCTTTCTTATCCCGCTCATTTCCGGATTCGTGGTCTATTCCCTGGTATGGGACAGGCGTATGACGCTGCTCTGGTTCAGACAGGGCGACGGGGACTGGTACCGGCGAAGAGTGTGGCTGCTATTGTTCATTGGCATTCTCACGCTTGTCACCGCGCTGCAGGCGGACAACATGTTCGTCGCTTTGTTTCTTGGGCTGATTGTGCCGCATGCATTCTTCCAAATCACCTTCTGGAAACTAGACACCAGGGTGCGGCAGTCCGGGACAAGTCCCGAGTACCGAAAGAAAACGGCTTTCCGCCACACGGTTGCTTTTTTCACGCACACCTTTCTGCTGCTGGTCGCGGTCATCGTCATGACCGGCAGCATATCGATGGAAGCCGCCGGTACACCCTGGTTCACGCTGCCCGTATGGATCATTCACCTTTACATCATCGTCTTTGTCGTCGATCTCCTGAAGGGATGGAAACAGGAAGCGGTCAACCGTTGGGGCAAGAATCTTCGTCCAGAGAAAGTGCGCAAGTGGTATGCACGATGGTTCGCCCCGGAAAAACCGTATGACCGCGGCTTTGCCCATCGCTGGTACGTGCTGCTTCTTACAACTGTGGTCGTCCTCATCGGTTTTATTCCCCTGCTGATTTTCTTCCGCGTGTCGTATGATCTTCACGGCAATTCGTACCTGCGTATTCAGCGCCAGAACCTTGTTCATCATCTCGTGCAGCGGGAGCGGGACTTCGTACAAAGGTTCGACAGCACATTCATCATTTCCGATGCCGCTTCATCGGAAGCCGCCTCCAAAAGGGAGAAACAGAGTATCCCCAGACTCGCCGAGTTGGATCAGCGAGACATCTATCGTTATTCGGAAGCTTCCGTGCCTGCTCATGATGCGAGTGAAGAGAGTCTCATCCCCCTCATGGACGACGCACTTCTGCGGCTGCTCATGCCGCCCGTCAACAGCAATGCGAAGCGTTTTCGAAGATATATCGCGGCGGATCTCACAGCGGCGGATGCGTTACACTTCAAAGATGCGGATAGTCTCACCGCTTTATTGCGCTCCCAGCTCGTCGCGCCCCGGGACTTTCATGCCGTCGCTGGATATGACGGACTACTCCCCGCAATGATTGGTTTCCTGCTCGTCCTCATTTCTCTCTACCTCGTCATACGCTACGGCACGGCCCGTATCTTCCACGCAGAAATGACTGTTATTCCACCAGAAGCGAGTGTTTGGACGCAATGCAGTCATCTCTTTATATGGATTACGGGAGAGATGCGTGATGCTATCATACGATACTACAATCGCAAGTACCCGAACCTGAGACCATACTGCATCAACGAAACAGACATCGAAGAGTTCATGAAGAAGGATTTTGTGGAATACGATGATGGAAAGCCTCTCATGCTGACCTGTTTCGAGCACCGGTATCACGACAGCGAATTCAATCTTCTGAAACTCGAGTTGCTGGAACATTTGCTCATCAGTCGCGGGCTCCGTGTGTGCGTGGTCTGTTCTGTAGATCCGGTGTATTATTTCTTCAAGTCCGACGCAACAGAAAAAAAAGAACAGTTAAAGGAACGATGGGCACGTGTTCTGAATATGCTTGTTCGGATCGATAGATATAAAAAGAGACGGCCGGAAGAAGGATGTGACTCCAGCGGCTATCCCGACTATTGCAGTGACCTTCTGACACTCGCACGCTGTGAATGCGCGCTTCCCGGTATGGAAACTGTATTCGAACAGCTATCCCGACACATTAAGAACAACATACTGACTGATACGGAGGAGGTGCTGGCCTGGATTGGGAGAAACTGCAAGCCGCTGTACCAGAACGTATGGATGACCTGCAGCAAACGGCAGCGTCTCATTCTCTACCGGCTCGCGCACGACGGTTTCGTGCCCTTCACGGCACAATCCATCCTTCGCGAGCTCTGCGAGCGCAACATCATTCACCTGTCACCGGCGCTGAGCATCTGCAACGAGAGCTTCCGCCGTTTCCTGCTCGATGTGAAGACACCGGCGCAGATACAGGCGTGGCAGGATGAGGAGCCGGAAGGATTGTGGAGCAATATCAAGCACCCTCTGCTCGTCGGATTCGCCATCATCGCCGCCGCACTGTTTTATGCGAATCCTTCTCTCTACAGTTCCTTGGTTGGGATTCTTGGCGCACTGACGGCAGCGGTACCCATTGTGCTGCGGGCTCGTAAATTCTTCACTGAAACAAAACCGGATTAGGGGGTAGGAACATCAAAACGTGATGAACACGAAGGCTGGGAGCAGATTTCCACGGTGGAGGGAGAGCCACTGTCATTTGGCAGGGGAACTGCACATAACGCATAAAATTGACAGAATTCACCGCTGAGAGTAGATCAGTGTGGATGTAGCGGCTACTCAGCATGCTTTGGTTTATCACCTCAACAGGTTGTATGAGATACTGGGAATCGGCCGTATTGAAAGTGCCTTTCTTTTTAGCGTCAGACACATTGTACCTACTTGTGAACAGCTGAGTGCAATATGTCTGACGCACGTATTGAACATCCTGCAGAGGCCATTTTTCACGAGCATGGCGCACAACTGCGCATGAGCGAGGCGATTCGCCTCGGCATCTCTCGCTACATGCTCTACTCACTCCGGGATAAAGGGATGATCGAACAGGTGAGCCGGGGGATATATCGTTGGGCGGGACTGCCTGCCATCAGTGATCCCGATCTTGTAACAGTCAGTCTTCGTTATCCAAGGGCAGTGATCTGTCTCGTCTCGGCGCTCTCCCCTCACTCGATAACGACTCAGATCCCTCATGCTGTATCGATCGCGATTACCCGTGATGCACGGATACCAAGACTCGATTATCCGCCTATCCGGGTACACCGATTCGCACAGCAAGCATTTGAAGCTGGAGTAGAGGAGATAAACATCGACGGTGCGAAGGTGAAAGTGTATTCTGCCGAAAAAACCCTTGCGGATGTATTCAAATTCCGCATCAAGCTCGGTCTGGATGTATTTCTCGAGGCGCTGAAGCTCTATACATCTCGCAATATGGCGGACCTGGGGGCGGTTCTCCGATACGCACGCATTTGCCGCGTCGATCGGCTTATTCGCCCATATCTGGAGGCAATCCTGTGAGCGGAATGAAAAATCTCCCAGCCTCAGTTCGGCAACGCCTTCTCAATCTGAGCAGGCAGGAGGAACGTTCCTTCAATGAGTTACTTCAGTACTACGCGATGAAGCGATTTCTATATCGACTATCTCAATAATCA
>PKTF01000291.1 GCA_002869275.1 Ignavibacteria bacterium
CCGACATTCCTCACCATGAAATCCGTGTTCATCTGCAGCTGTGAGGCAAACCAGGCCATGAGGGTTGCGGTGGCGCGAATCGCGTATGGCAGCGTATTGTCGCGGATCGAACACATCATCGCCTGCTTCATGATGGTGGCCTGTCCGGATGGCAGGTTGTGACGCTGCGGGATCTCCCAGGTGTAGCGCGGCTGCCCGCGAAGCGTGCCCGTTCCGTCGAAGTCGTCCGAGGCATAGCTCGCCGTGCGCTCACGCACTGAAGACATGAGGAAATACAGCGGGTCATTCACTCCGCTCAGATCCAGCAGACCTTCCTGTATCATTGCGGCCTTCCACCAGGCGTTGAAGCTGCTGCCGATCCACGTCTCGTAGCTGTCGGCATCCTCGACGATGATCGTCACCGAACCGAGAGGAATGCCATGCCAGTCGGCGTCCTTCGAGACTGTGAGATTGCCCATATGCATGTCCTGATGCGTGTGGGCGGGCACACTCATGTCGGCCAGGAGATGGCAGACGCGGCCGAAGATTTCCCATACGTACCGGTCGCGCTGACGTTTCGTCAGCACTACGCTGCGCCACTGTGTTTCTCCCGGCAGCAGGAGTTCGCAGCTGCCTGTATTGTAGAGGTCGACGAGCGTATTGTATTTCATGCCGATGCAGTCTGTGGCATGCTGACGGACGGGCAGCTGGAACAGCTGATGCTGATTTCCATCGAACATCGGATCATTTTCCAGCCACCAGAAGTTCATCAGAGCGGCTCCGCCCGGACGGAACAGTTTCTGTACCTTGTCCCAGGCATTTGCGGGGGCATCGACGTACACATGCTGATGCGAGGTCGTCAGGCAGCTGATTGCTCCGCTCGCATCGACGTAGATGTCTTCCTTCGCGATGGTATTGCTCTGCGCATCGGGATTCCAGAAATGCGTGATGGTCACGAGTCCCTCACCGATCTCAGGCGCGCTGGTAATCTCATCTTCAAAATCGTCGTAGACAGTTCCGATGCAGCTGCCCGGCCTGTTGATACTAATGCGCGGCCAGAGCCGGCGGTTCGGACCGCCGCAGCCGAAGACGATATCCTCGAGATCCTCCCTTGCTGCTCCCGCCAACACGGTCTGCAGCTGCCATGGACCGGCTCCGGTTTCAGGCAGACCGATATGGTCGTCGAGGCGCATCGCCACGCCGGGCGCTTCGCGTTGCAGCAGTTCCCAGGCCTGCTGAACGATATATTGATGCATGGTCGTTGTGTGATCGAATTGCTGCTGAGGCTGGGCCTGGAGCACCGAGCGTAACGCGAGCAGCCAGAATACGGTGACGAGCAGATACAATGATGTACGTTTCACGACATCCTCCCAGAGATGTTGATGAAAAAAGTTCTCCCAGAGTACTCGGCGATCCGGCCTAGAGTCGCCGTGCGTGCATGATGACGCAGTACTGTTCAGGTGTGTGGCCGACGAGGTAGACGTCCCTGCCGACGACGGACACGTCGTAGCAGGAAACGCTTTTCGGATAGGCGACGGGAATCTCCTTCCACGTCGATCCGTTGAAGTGCAGGAAATAGTCTCCCTCGGTCGTGGCGACGATGTTGTTTGGCGCCTCCGCCACGACCTTGACGATATTTTTGCGTGTCGTCAGGACTTCCCAAAGATGATCCTTCGAGGGATCGTGCAAGCTGAGGATGGCTTTGTCGGAACTGACGAACAGCGAATCATTCACCAGCCAGACATTCATGACGATACCATCCGGACAACGAAAGTAGGTACTCAATTCTCCCTCGGGCGAAATCCTGTACACATGCCCCTCCCCATTGTCGGGGTTCCCGGCGCCGACGAACATGGTACCGTCCTCCTTCCCTATCACGCTGTAGCAATGCTGGTCGCGGGGAATGTCCACCCAGTGAAATTCATCATCCGCCGCGGAATACAGCACGCAGGATCGTTTATACCCCACGGCGCAGACGTGCTGCTGGTCCATGGTTGACCAGATGGCGCGGATCCCGCTTCCAAAGTAGAAACCGTCATAACGATACGTCTTCCAGCGCACGCCGTCCCAGCGAAACGGACTCCCCCCGCAGACCCAGATATTGTCCGCTGAACGTGCGAATGCGTCATCCATAAGGTACCACGATTGAAGACCACTTGAATTAAAGCCGTGGTACGTCCATTCATTCCCGTTCCAATGAGCCACATTCCCCCGGGGAATTGGATCCGTTTTCCCTGTTGAGTCCTTTTCAAAGAACTTGCCGGTCACCCAGATATCAGTCGTCGACACGGCCCCAATTCCATTGATCGTCGACAACTGACACCCCACCGTATCGAAATCCCAGACGAAATCATGGCTCGTACTGTCGAGTACCTGGGCTGCAGGCCTGGGTTCGACGGGTTCAGGAGAAGGACTCTCGCAGGCCGATATGAGCGGCAGGACGAATAGAAGGGCGACGATATGCAAGTTCAGAGTTGTCTTCATGGGATGCATTCCCTTTACTGTTTCCATGAATCGTGATCGGCGATCG
>PKTF01000211.1 GCA_002869275.1 Ignavibacteria bacterium
CACCGGCAGGTGACATCTCCCGGTCCTGCTCAACATTTTCATCTCAAATCCCTGTACCTCGTGAATTAATAGGCATTCTCATCTTGAATGACCCATGACGGGCTCTCACTTGCGCATGAATTTCCGTGTTACCGCGCGCTCTGCCGTCTGCACGACGACGTGATACATACCGGTAGGTACGTCCGTCAGATTGAGCGGCAGCTCAAGACTGGAAGTACCACGCGGAATATCCGAGAGATGCAGACGCCTGCCCAGGACATCGACGAGCCAGATGCCGGCCGCTTCGCTGTCTGCGAGATCGACTTTAAGCGTCGCCACATCACGGGCAGGATCGGGATACACCGCGATACGTATGGATGACGGCAGAGGCTGATCCGCGATATCCAGTACGGTGACAGGGAAAGGATCTGACAGTGCCGAGCAGCCGTAGGAATTGATGATCTCGACCTGGTAGCTGCCGGGCTGCGTGATATGCAGATCCTGCGTGATTGCCGCGGGTACGCGCTGTCCGTTGCGGTACCAACGGTATACCGTGGCCGACGGCGCATGCAGGTCGTCGTCCGTGCGTGTGATTACCGGCTTCAGCGGCGCGGGCAGGACGGTCACCTGCACAGTATCGGTATATCCCGTGCAGCCATTGAGATCGGTGATCTCGGCGTGGTAATCGCCTTCCTGCAGGACTTCAATCGTCTGTGTGCGCTCTCCGGTGTTCCAGAAATAGGATACGAAACCCGACCCGGCATCCAGTACCAGCGTGTCACCGTCGCAGAGGGGATTGCTGCCGCTGAGCGTAACCGTGGAATGAGGGAGCGGGAGCACCGTCACGTACACAGTGTCGGAATATCCGGTCTGTCCGTGCGTATTCTGCGCGATGCAGTAGTACATTCCCGGTGTCGTGGCGATGATCGTACGCGTCTGTTCGCCGGTGGACCACTGATATGTCGCATAATCAGTTCCCGCCCTGAGTGTGACACTCTCACCTTCACAGAAGGTAAGTGCGCTGCTGTTTTCAACGGGGAAGCGGAAGCTCTGAGGGAGTCCGGGCAAGGTGACTTCGTCACTGCTGCCACAGACGGGAGCGCCATCCTCGTAGAAGGCCACTCTGATCTGCGACGTCTTTGGGTCGAATGCCGCAGGATGCTGCAGATGCCATTCGATGGTTGCTTCCTCATTCGGAAGCAGAGTCGAGGGCACCAGATCACGGAGCGCCATGCGCTCGATGACCGAACCTGTCAGGGCGAACTCCGCCGGAGCGAAAATCTCCGCCGTCAGGAGACCGCTTTCTATGGCGCCGCTGTTCTTGAGCGTCGCCTGGATCGTAAAGGGCATCGGTTCATAGCCGGTGCTGTCCTGTTTCACTGTGATGTCCGGTACGGAGAGTGCGCACTCAAACTGCGTTTGCACCGCTTCGATCGGAATCGCGAGGCAGCATTGGACGGGATCGTGATTGTTGATTTCACCCGTGATACAGAGCTGGAGGGTATCTGCAACATTTGTCGGGAGGGCCTGCAGCTGCCAGGAGATATCCACATGATTCCCCGCCGGGATATCCGCCGCGGTCTGTGATGTACTTGTCGGGGTCACAAGCTGAACATCGCTCGGATCATACTGCAGCGTGAACCGGGGATTTACTGCCGGACCGATGCCGATATTGGCAAATCGTGCCGTGATGGTGAAAGGATTGGGCAGATAGACACCGGTTGGAGTGTCCCAAACGAGGGAATCCGGTCCGTCGATTGTGCACGCGATATTCGCGTCATGCGGATACACGCACACTTCCGCCGCTTCGATCACGGGGATGTAACAGCCCTGTTCAACGGAAACATTTTCTGCCCAGACGTCGCAGCAGATTGTGTCTTTGCCCGTATTCATCGCTGTGAAAGTGCATTCCAACAGCAATCCGCTGCCGTTGAGCACTTTCCGGTCTGTCGTGGATATCCGCATGCCCCCGCTGATTGGAGTGACGATCATCGATATGTTCTCTACCATCGAACCCGGAGGAGCAGTTACGTTCTTGAACTGCAGGCAGGAGCCGTAGTGCAGGTCGAATGTCAGCGGATAGAAGTTCTTGTTCAGTACGGGCGTTTTCAGCAGGAGCTGTGTTTTCAGTTCGCTGCTGCTCAGCCCCGCGGCATCGGTGAATTCCATGTTCATCGTCGAGAATGTCGTCGAATCCAGCGGGGCGCGGTACGTCTTCCACTTCACGTCCGTGCCGCCGCAGAAGTTCGCCAGCTGCAGTTCCACCGTCCGCATGCCGCCGTCAGCACAGTCGCGCTGATAGGTGATCACGCATTCCTGGAATCCCTGGAAGATTATTGTAGTAATCTCCTGGTAAATCGCCGCCAGCTGCCCTGCATTCGGCGTCTGGTAGTACCGCCCACCGGTCAGCAGCGCGATCATCTCGAGTTCGGTCGCATTGATCGACGAACCCAGACCGATCGTAAACACGCGGATGCGGTTGCGGTTCGCCAGCGAGATGATCTCCGCCGGC
>PKTF01000376.1 GCA_002869275.1 Ignavibacteria bacterium
GGCCAGCCGTTTTTCGCACCGTTCAGATGGTAGTCGAAGAATTCGAGCGCCGCCTGCCGTGCGATGTTTTCGGCTCCCGGATACTCCAGTTCGCCCTGCTTCGTCTTGTCGACAAGGGAATGCAGCCAGGGCCCCATGATGAGCTTGTGCCGCTCGCGCACCGAGGCTCCGCTCCGCTCACGCAGGTCGCGAAACGCACGAAGAACAGCTGTTGGATAATGATCAAACCAGCCGCTGACCATCAGCAGCGGCACCTCGATGTCCTCCGGATAATCATTCGCCAGCCGGACGCTGCGCCAGAAAATGTTTTCCACCGGCTGGCTTGTGATGAGGCTGACAGTGGTGAATCCGAGCCGCTCCAGCGTTTCCACGTGCTCGCGCCGCAACACTCCGCCGTAATAGTAGTCGCTGTATTCGCTGCGGTAGTCGATGATCATAGGCATCGCGCAGACGAGATGGGGCGGATGATGGCGTGCCGTCATGAACTGGATCATACCCAGGGCGGAGCCGCCATAGGTCGCGACCTTGCCGTTGCACCAGGGCTGCGCGGCGATCCACTCGACGATGTCGTATCCGTCCAGGCCACGATCATATCCCTGAACAGCCGCATCCTTGGATGCATAGAATCCGCGCCAGTCGACGAAGACGTAGGAATAACGCGCGGTGTCCAGAGGAAAGACGCCCCCGTTGTTGATATTCAGCGTGAGGTTATATACGGCTTTGTTATAAGGCGTCTGTACGAGGATCACCGGTTTACTTCCGGTGGCTCCGTTGTGGTACAGTGAGGCCGCCAGGGCTTTCCCGTCACGTACGGTGATCGTCGTATCCACAAACGGCAGCTGTGCCTGCAGCATGGTGGTAGACAGGATGATGAACAACAGTAGAATCAAAACGCGTTTCATGTCTGTAGTCCTGTGTCGTTTCTGTCTGTGTCGAAGGTGTCGCGTCAGCTCGGTGAGACGTGGAGCAGTCCGCTTTTGCGGCGCAGGGGATAGAACACATACTCTTCTGAGAGTGCGGTGACATCTATGCCAAGGCTGTTGAGCAGGTGCAGCGGAATCACCTCGTTTTTAGCGACGATAAAGGGCAATACCTCGTATATACCCGCCTTCAACGCATATTTCGGGATGTTCAGGAGGAGGGTGCGCTTGTAGGGAACGGGCCCCAGGCTCACGTGGTCCGTCATATCAATTCCCACCACCGTCGTCGAGTAGATCTCCACCTTGCCCGTTCTGAGATTATGCAGAAGGATGGGACCTTCTATCCTGCCATACATGCGAGGAAAATACGCTGTGGAAGGCTGTGCATTGCTCTTCAATTGCACCTCCACGGCGATGAAACGCGGTGAGTCCGCTTCGATATGCGTTCTGTCGAGATCGATCTGGATGTCGATCTTCTGCAGCAGCAGTATCGGTTCGACGATTCGCCCCGCATCATCGATATCTGTGCTCGGAAAGACAAACGCCCCGTCCCTCACAGCCGTGCGAGTTCTCTGCAGCCGGTAGTTGCCAAGAAATGTATATACATTGAATATACCATCAACGCCGCCGCCGCTCGTCTGAGAAGAAGGAGGGGGCAGGGTGAGGGAAAAGCGTCCTTCTGCATCGGTTGTGGTAGCGATATCGAAGCCCTCCATCCAGACATACACCCCGGAATGATCGTCACTGTCGCTGAGCTGGACTACGCCGCTGATCGTTCGGTCGCCGGCCTGTATCGTGGCATCACCTTCGAAAGGATTGTCAGTGCACCCACCGGTGAGCAGGACGCTGGTGAACAGTACAAGCCATATGGAATTCATTCTGCAGCGCATGTCAGAACTGCACTCCTGCGGTGATGTAATAGCGTCGGTCTCTGATCGCCAGTCCCGACAGCACCGTCTCATCGCTTTCGAGAACATTGCGCAGACTGACATTGACGAACAGCTGGAGGGACGACACGGGAATATACTTGCTGAAATGCACATCGAGATTGCTGAAACTCGGCAGTTCCACCTCCACGAAACCGCCGTCGGCACTGCGCAGCAGTCCGACTTGCTCGCTTTCCGTGAAGTGAAACAGGTGCAGCGAGTAGCCGGCGTGATCCAGCTTCAGGCTGAGGGTGCGTTTCATGTCTGACTTGAACGGAAAGGCAGACTGTTCTGAAATGAAATAACGCGAGAGCCCGACCTCCGCAAGGATCTTTTTTGCGAACAGGAAGACACCCGCAGTGCCTTCAAGCCCGGAAATCTGGGCGTTGTCCACGTTGTCATACAGGGTGACGGGAATGCCTACGGTTGTAATCGGACGAAACTTGTTACTGTAGTTGTTTTGAAAGAAGGTCCCCGTCAGCTCCCAGCCCGTGATCGTGCCGTGCGTGATTTCACGCGTAAGGGACGCCCCCAGTTCCACGCTCCGGTTGTTCTCGGGTTCGAGAGATGTGACCTCAGCCTGGTCATTCACCAGTGATGGTACGCTGATCTGCTGCAGCAATGTCGGGTA
>PKTF01000133.1 GCA_002869275.1 Ignavibacteria bacterium
CAGAAGGTGGCTGATGTCTTTGCCGAATACGTCAAGCGCCTGCAGGCATCAAACGCGATGGATTTCGACGACCTCATCCTGCACCCGATTCGCCTGTTCGACAATCATCCCGACGTGCTTGATTCGTATCGGAAGCAATTCCGCTTCATCCTCATCGACGAATACCAGGACACCAACCAGGCGCAGTACCAGATCGTCAAGCGCCTCGCGGGCGAGCATCAGAACATCTGTGTCGTGGGCGATGACGCACAGAGTATCTATGCGTTTCGCGGAGCGGACATCCGCAACATCCTCGACTTCGAGCGGCACTTCAAGGAAGTCAAGGTCTTCCGCCTCGAGCAGAACTACCGGTCGACCAAGAACATCCTCGCCGGAGCGGATTCCGTCATCAAGCACAACAAGAAACAGATCGCAAAGACGCTGTGGACAGACAACGACGACGGCGACGTGATCACGGTGATGGAAACGGCCGACGAAGGCGAAGAAGCGCACAAGATCGTCCTGTGTATGCAGGAGGAAGCGCGCAAGCGCAAACTGCAGCTCAACGACTTCGCTGTGCTCTACCGCACCAACGCACAGAGTCGCGCGATCGAGGACGCCATGCGCCGCAGTGGTATTCCCTACACCATCGTAGGCGGAGTGGAATTCTACCGGCGCAAGGAAATCAAGGACATACTCGCCTACCTGCGTCTGATCGTCAATCCGGAGGACGACGAAGCGGGTCTGCGTGTGATCAACTATCCCACGCGCGGGATCGGACAGACGACGGTCAGCCGTATCCGCGATTACGCGACCGAGGAGGGCGTGACGTTCTTCGAGGCCGCCATCAACGCGGCTCGCGTGTCGAGCCTCAATACCGGCGCCATCCGCCGGGTCGACGATTTCGTGCGCCTCATTCAGAAATACGCGTCGCTGCGACGAGAGATTTCGGCGGGCGAACTGGTGAGTTCGCTGATCGACGAACTCGGACTCATCACCGCGTTCAAGAACGAAGGCACGATGGAAGCCCGCGGACGGCTCGACAACCTGCAGGAACTGCTTTCCGCCATCAGTGAATTCCAGACTGAAGACGGCGAAAACATGCTGGAAGCTTTCCTGGAGCAGGCCTCACTGGTCTCGGACATCGACAACCTCGACGAGTCGCGGAATTCCGTCACTCTCATGACGCTGCACGCGGCGAAGGGACTGGAGTTTCCGGTGATCTTCCTTGTCGGTATGGAAGAGGGACTCTTTCCATCGTCGATGGCCATCGAGCGCGACGAGGTGGAAGAGGAGCGTCGGCTGTGCTACGTGGGCATGACGCGCGCCGAGCAGAAGCTGTATATGTCGCATGCACGTTCACGCGTGCGCTGGGGCGAACGCCTCGAGCAGGTGCCCTCGCGTTTTCTCGACGAAATCGACGAATCCGTCATCCAGCGGGAATCCACGCGCCGGCGCGCGCCCTTTGCCGGCAATGCGCGCACGGGAGGCAACGCGCAGCGGGAGCGTCGTGCACGCACCCCGCGCAAGAAACAGCAGACGTCGGAATACAGCCAGATGGGTGGCGGGGAATCCTACTCCCAGGTCGATGGCGAAATCGGCGTCGGCAGTTATGTCATTCACGCCACCTTCGGGCGGGGCAAGCTCATGTCCATCTCAGGCAACGGTGACATGGCCCGCGGTGTAGTGCTCTTCGACTCCGTCGGCAAGAAGACCCTTGTGCTCAAATTCGCCGGACTGCGTCCCGTCTGAGTACCGCCGTCATGCGATTGCTTCAAAGCAACCTCACCTGTCCTACGCGCAGAACAGATTCCTGATTATCCGCTGTTAATACCTTGTTTTTGGGGTACTGCCCGCATATACTTGGGCATTCCATCACGGGGTAATCCATGAACAGATGCATCTTCGCCATTCTCGTTGTGCTGTGTTCGCCTACTTGCCAGGCGCAGCATGACAGCCTGCTCGCTGATATGTCGTTCAGAGGTGCCGTTGTGATAGCAAGCAGAGGGCAATCCGTTACGAATTTCTCCATGGGGAGTCGCGACGGATCAGGAATACCGCTTCCAGCAAACGACAGCCTCATCACGCTGTTCGAGCCCTGGGACGCAGATCTCATGACTGGTCAGACATTCATGGGAGCACTGGGATTCGTCGTAGGTGCATTTCTGGGTGGGGGTGGTGCGGCTGTGGGCATTGGCGGTGGCGGACACCCGGGCAGTATCATACTGCCGTATATGGCCGGAGCGCTGATCGGTATACCTGCGGCGGTCACCCTGCTTGGACACGCACATGACGGCAACGGACATATGCTTGCCGCGATGGCAGGAGCGCTGATCCCGACCGGTATCGTCGCGGGTATCGCGCTTGGAGGGAAGCCTGAGAGATCGATAACACCAACCGAGGTCGCCCTCCTGGTGGCAGGACATCTCGTCTGTCCCGTCATCGGTTACCACCTGAGCGCCTCGGAGGTACGCGGTCCACAGGTGGCTCCG
>PKTF01000368.1 GCA_002869275.1 Ignavibacteria bacterium
AAGTACGGTCCCGAGCGCTATGCCGGCATCGGTACCGAGACCTCAAAAGGCACGAAGATTTTCGCGCTTTCCGGACAGGTGCGGAACGTCGGCCTCGTGGAAGTGCCCATGGGCGTGTCGCTGCGCGAGATCGTGTTCGACATCGGCGGCGGCATTCCGGGCGGAAAGAAGTTCAAGGCCGTGCAGATCGGCGGACCCTCGGGCGGCGCGCTTCCGGAATCCGTCATCGACACTCCGGTCGATTATGAAAGCCTGAAGGAAGTGGGCGCCATGATGGGTTCGGGTGGACTCGTCGTCATGGACGAGAGCACCTGCATGGTGGACCTTGCCAAGTACTTCATGACGTTCATTCAGTCTGAATCCTGCGGCAAATGTATTCCCTGCCGCGAGGGTACCAAGCGTCTTCTGGAAATCCTTGAACGCCTCACCAGCAGCCACCGCGATGAAACCTCGCAGGAGCAGTCGCTGCTGCGCTTCCAGGGCATGGTCTACCTCGAACGACTCGCCTCGGTGATCAAGGACACCTCGCTGTGCGGACTCGGGCAGACGGCCGCGAATCCGGTGATGAGCACGTTGAAGTACTTCCGCGAAGAATACGAAGCGCATCTCTACGAGCGGCATTGTCCGGCCGGTGCCTGCAGGGAACTGCTGACCTATACGATCGACGCCGACCGCTGCAACGGCTGCGGCCTCTGCGCGAAAAAATGTCCGCAGGACGCCATCGTGGGCGTGAAGAAGCAGGTCCATCACATCATCGACGAGAAATGCATCCGCTGCGACCAGTGCCGCGTGAACTGCAATTTCGATGCCATCTGTGTGAACTAGGAGAGCGAGAAGAATCATGAATATCACATTGAACGGACAGACATGCTGGGCCAAACCGGGGGAAACCGTCCTCGACGTGGCGAAGCGTGAAGGCATCAACATCCCGACCCTGTGCCACCTCAGCGGTTTCTCGCCCACGGGCTCCTGCCGCATCTGCACGGTGGAAGTCGAAGACAGCGGCAGCCTCGTGCCCGCCTGCGCCTACCCGGTGTATGAGGGAATGGACGTGAAAACGAATTCTCCGCGCGTGCGGCGCTCGAGAAAAACCATCATCGAACTGCTCGTGGCGAACCATCCGCAGGACTGCCTGTTCTGCGTGCGTTCGGGCAGCTGCGAACTGCAGAACCTGACGCAGGAATACGGCGTGCGCACACATCGCTACCAGGGCGAACGCCGCCGCGCCCGCATCGACATCGCGAGTCCGGCCATCGAACGTGATCCCGAGAAGTGCATTCTCTGCGGACGCTGCGTGCGCGTGTGTCACGAAGTACAGCACGTTGGTGCGATTGATTTCGTGCATCGCGGCTTTAAAAGCGCAGTGGCTCCCGCGCTCGAGCGCAGTCTCAACACCGTGCCCTGCGTCGACTGCGGTCAGTGCATCGTCCACTGTCCGGTGGGCGCGCTGACCGAGAAGAGCCATCAGAAGCCCGTCTGGGAAGCCATCAACGATCCCGACCGCATGGTCGTGGTGCAGGTTGCTCCGGCCGTACGCGTGGCCCTCGCCGAGGAATTCGGTGCGGAAGCCGGTACGGTCGCGACCGGAAAGACGGTCTCGTCGCTGCGCAGGCTCGGCTTCGACCGCGTGTTCGACACGAATTTCAGCGCCGACCTCACCATCATCGAAGAAGCCAATGAGCTGCTCGGACGCCTGAAAGAAGGCGGCAGCATCCCGATGCTGACCTCCTGCAGTCCGGGCTGGGTCAAGTTCATCGAGCATTACTATCCCGACCTCCTGGGCAACGTTTCCAGCTGCAAGTCGCCGCATGAAATGCAGGGCGCGCTGCTGAAAAGCTACTACGCACAGAAGACCGGCATCGATCCGGCGAAAATGTATGTCGTGTCCATCATGCCCTGCACGGCGAAGAAGTACGAGGCGCAGCGTCCGGAACTCGGCGGCGAATACCCGGATGTGGACGCCGTGCTGACGACACGCGAACTCGCGCGCATGATCCGTGCGGCGGGAATCGATTTCCACAAGCTGCCCAACGAGGGCTTCGACGATCCGCTGGGTGAATCCACCGGCGCAGGCGCCATCTTCGGCGCGGCGGGCGGTGTGATGGAAGCGGCCCTGCGCACGGCGCATTACTATCTGACCGGCAGTGACATGCCTTCACTGACCTTCGCGCCCATTCGCGGACTCGAAGGCGTCAAGCAGGCAGATGTGACGATCGGTGATGCCACGCTCAAAGTGGCCGCGGTCAGCGGACTCAAGAACATCAAGCCCATGCTCGACGACATGCGGGACGGTACCTCGCCATATCACTTCATCGAAGTGATGGCCTGTCCGGGAGGCTGCGTCAATGGTGGCGGACAGCCCCTGCCCTCGACGCCCGAGAAAATCCGCAAACGCACCGAGAGCATTTACCAGATCGACCGCGAATCGCCGCGCCGCTGCAGCCATCGC
>PKTF01000142.1 GCA_002869275.1 Ignavibacteria bacterium
CCAGCGGCTGCCATAGATTTCCGTGCCATCATACCAGGCGAACCAGATTCCGCCCTCGCGGTCCTTGCTGAGCTGCACATTCATGAACGGGGCCTGTGGAGTGGCATGCGTCGCACTGCGCTGCAAAGTCAGCGCGGCGTCGTATTGCCGCAGCTGCACGCCGGCATTCGTTTCGGTGAAAGCGAGGTAAACGCCGCCTCCATCATCTTCCACCACCTTCGGTGCATCACCGGGATCCGCATCCATGACGGTGCCGGTGATCGTACCGAGATAGTTCAGGTGTGCGAGATAGATATCGTCACCATCCTGCTGCCAGGTCACGTACGCACCCTCATTCGCATCCACGCAGATATCCGGATGCAGGCAAGTATTGCCGGCGTGCTCACCATCACACCGTCGTTGTACCATTTCGGGACGCCGTCCATATCGAGCTTCTGCGCGAAAACGCTTTCCGCTCCGCCCTGATCGGGACGCATCTCGATCCACACGGCATAGGTATTCCCCAGGGAATCCACGACGAAGCAGTGCTCCTGGATCTCCGTGCCCCAGGTCCAATTGACGAACTCCTCCTTCCAGTGCATCTCTGTCGGCAGATCACATTCCCCGCCGAGCTGCTGTGCGTAGATATTCGCATCCATGCGCTGATCGAGCTGGTAGGCGGCAATCGGCTTGCGGCGCTCATCTCCGAATACGATCACGTTGCCGCTCACCTGCGGCTGCAGCTGATCATGCTTGGCCAGGGTGATCGGCTGCCCGTTCCCGGGCCAGCGATATTGTGAGGGATCAGTCACATCGAGGGAATGCCCATAGATGTTGGCGGTCATAATGATTCCGCCGCCGTCATCCTCCAGGTAATCACGCCAGTCTTCCCAGGCAATGACGATATCGTTTTCGCGGATATCGATCTCGGGTTTGCACTGGTCATAGAGCGCCTGGCTGAGAAGCCCTGCGGTCGTGGCGGGCCATTCCAGTAGCGCGGTTGGGATATCCACTGCATTCCCGTATACATCACATGCAGTAACAGGTAAATCACGCTCATCCTCCCAGACCGCCATCGCGAGATCGTCACGTGCGGCAATGCGCACGCGGCTCTGAGAGCTGTCCGCCGTACACAGCGCAACACCTGTTGTATCCCAGGCGCGCACACCGAGATGCGTAACATTTTGCGCAAAGACATCGATGCGTTGTGGGGAATAGTAGTTCCGGTAGTCCTCCCATGCTATGACAACACCATGCCGCGGATCTCCTTCCACACCAGTACTCGCGACTCGCGGCCAGTGCTGATTTTGTACCGGAGATGTGGCAACCCGCAAATCATATCCCCAGAGGTTTGTTCCATCGGCGCCGATATTGTCGGAATAGATCTGCAAGGGATCGGCGCGGTTGTCTTCGTAGACCACGATCGCACCGTACTTGCCGTACGCGGTCCTCTGTGCGAAATCGAGGGCAATATCAGGATGCTGCTGGTCGCAGGAATCGTTGAACACAGGACAGGGATTCGGTGCGGTCACATTGATGCCGTTGGCCTGCCAGCTTGCTCCGGCCGGATAACTTCCGGATTGCGAAAGCAGGTACTGCATGTACACATCGCGATTCTTGTAGGCCGTGTAGCCGTTCGAGTTTCGATAGTCCGTCCATGCGATATACGCTCCATCGGTTGTTCCGACAATGCAGACATCACGCGCGATCGCGAGAGTCTGCACGCAAACAGGAACTCCTTCTGGTTGCGAACTCCAGTTGCCATCGCGCAGTCCCGTGGAAAGGACCAGTCTGTGTGCATACAGTTCACAGACCGTGGAGTCCGTCACGGGACCCGTGGATCTGTGACGATAATCCTCCCAGACGATGATGACACCGCCCAGGGAATCGTACGCCGCTCGGGGATTGCGCTGCATACCGGCTTCCGTGCACACGGCAACCCCATCGATGGGATCCCACACGGCAAGTCCGGTCTCGTTTTCGATCATCTGCGCATAGATGTCTTTTTCCCCATTGCGTTCGTCCTCCCAGACGATGACGGTGAAGTCCTCCTGCGCCGGACGCGCAAGCTGTGGATTGAGCTGATCCTGCGTGGCAAGGGTTACGTAGCGGTCCTTCCACTCAGTTTGGGCGTAAAGGGTATCGGTTGTTGTGAAAGCGGGTAACGCGGAGAGAAGAAACAGTGTGCAACACATTCTGGCGAAGGCCAGACGGAGATTCCGTCCGGCGCGGTGCTGCTGCCGGGATCGTTGCCATTGATCCCGCAGGTCATGCCGTGGATCAGGCGGGGTGGGACGGAGACCGTGACTCCGCCTTGCATCAGGACTGCTGAAACAACTTGTGTTTTTCATGGCAGTTGCCTTCATTTTTCATGCATTTTTTCCACGCGTGGCGCCATGCTCCTGATACTAGAAGCACTTGGGTATCATCGTATATGTCAGGTTCTCGTTGCCACCCGCCGGTC
>PKTF01000232.1 GCA_002869275.1 Ignavibacteria bacterium
AAACGGCAAGGTTGAAAGGGCGAGTCCATACTCGCCCTTTCCATTCTAGGGAAAGAAAATGCAAGTAAACGAAAGCATCGGTAAGCAATCTTTGTTGCACATTTGTTACTCGCTTTCTCGTAACTGCAAGCAGATCAACAAAACGGAAGATCATGGACTAAGGATATAAGGAAAAGAATATATTAAATAATAAGATACGTATCCGAGCCGTCATCCCGAGTAGCTCCTCCGCCATCGGCGGAGGGGCGTATCGAGGGACAGTAGATCAAGAATACTGCATCAACCATCAACCCTGACTTTCCTTTCTCATATACCTTCCCTTACTCAGCCTAGCAGCTACAACACCCGGGATCCTCATCCGGGTGTTGTGTTTATATGGACTGGTGGATTCCCGGTCGCGACGTAGTTTGCCGGTGGCGAACGAAGCCGGATCACCCGGGTGTTGTGTTACTTGCGGCAACGGGGTGGAAATGGATGGTATGCCCATTGCGCCTCAGTCCCGTAATGCCTACATTAGCGACAATCCCATCCGAAAAAACGAAGTCTCTTATAGATCCCATGCTCTGCAGTACACTGTAGTGCCTGGGGCGTGTCCTGTGCGTAACACTCGGAGGTTCTCATGATCCTGTGTAATGTGTTTGGTATGCTTGTATGTATCTGCTTCGTATGTATGGAAGTGTGCGCGCAGCCGATGGTCTCGAGGGAAGTGGTTGCAAGCGGCGGTGCGGAGATGACGAACGGTACGCACCGCATCATCGGAACTGCAGGTCAGCCGAGTATCGGTGCGAGTTCAGAATCCGGATGGATCGCCGGACAGGGGTTCTGGTATCAGATCCTGTCCATACCGACGGATGTTGATGAGATTCCCTCTCTTCCTCTACAACCGGTACTGCACCAGAACTTCCCTAATCCGTTCAATCCTTCGACCACAATTGAGTTCACGATTCAAGCTCACGGCCATGTGCAGCTCACGATCCTCAACAATTCCGGACGGCTGATTCACATCCTGATCGATGAAACACTTGAGGCAGGTCGGCACCTTGTGAGATTCAAGGCCGGGAACCTCTGCGCAGGTGTGTACCTCTATCGCCTGACCAGCGGGAGCTTCCGGGCAGAACGGAAAATGCTGCTGCTGAAGTAATTGCCCAATCGAAATCTTGAAAGAAAATCATTCATAGACGGATTTGGAGGAATTATGCGTACGCTCTCGTTATTACTGCTGACGATATTGTTGGTTGCATTCTGTATCTACCCTGCCGATGCGCAGATCCCACGCACCTTCAGTTATCAGGGGGTGCTGACAGACGCGGCCGGCACAGCTGTGGCAGATGGCAGCTACATGCTGATGTTCAGGCTGTACGAAGGACCAACGACATCGGCGGACATCTGGTACGAGTCGCAATCGGTCGCAGTGAAAGACGGGATCTTCAACGTTCAGATCGGGTCAGTGCAGCCATTGGGAATACCCTTCGACAAGCCGTACTACCTTGGCATTTCGATTGACGGAGGATCCGAGCTGACGCCAAGGACGGAACTTACAGCGAGTCCGTATGCTTTCGTCGCGATGCGAGCTGAAACTGCTTCTGCACTCGCACCCGGCGCAAGCGGGGTCGTAACAAGTGTCAACACGCTCAGCGGCGAAATCACCCTCGAAGGCGGCGGCGGGACGACGGTGACACGTAACGGGAATAAAATCACCATCAGCTCGACGGGTGGAACCGGGGGTACTGGCATCCAGGGTGTGCAGAATACCGATGGGTCGATGACGATTCAGAATCCGACCGGTCCCGTGGCGACGCTGGGAATTGCGGATGGCGGCATCAGTACGTCACATCTACGAGAGGGCAGTGTGAGTGCGTCCAAGTTGTCGCCCGGCAGTATCACAGGCAACATCATCAAGCAAAACGAAGTGGTGAAGAGTCTGGAAGTAGATGGCACACTACTTCGCGATGCCGTTGTTCTCGAAGCTGGTACCAATGTGACTCTCACGCCGAGCGGAAACACGGTAACGATCTCCGCGAGCGGAGGAACAGGCGGAACCGGGATCCAGGGTGTGCGGAATAGCGATGGTACGATCACGGTACAGGATCCGAATGGCCCTGTTGCAACCATCGGATTGGCGGACGATGCCGTTACCACGCAGAAACTTGCGGACGGCTCCGTGACGGAATCAAAGATCGGCTCCGGGGAGGTGGTGAAAAGTGTCAAGGTGGGCAGTGTCAACCTGCGCGATGAAGTAACCTTCGTTGCCGGGAATAACGTTACACTGAATCCGAGTGGCCAGACGATCACGATTTCCGCAGTGGGCGGAACAGGAGGCTCTGGAATCCAGGGCGTGCAGAACTCGAACGGGACTCTGGACATCATCAACGGAACCGGTCCGATCGCCACGATCAACGTGTCCGGAAATGCCATCGGCACGGCGCACCTTACCGACG
>PKTF01000313.1 GCA_002869275.1 Ignavibacteria bacterium
CTGAGGAAATATCCAATGCGGAAGGAGCGGGAGCGGTACGGACCGACACTGGCGGCACATACTCGAATGCGCCAAGGTCTATCGATCCGTAGGTATAGCGGGGTTTCACGTTTGCCGGATGGAGGTATTCAGCTTTTGCTTGCAGCGAACTGAAGTTGACCGATCCTGGATCAATGCCTCTGTCGATCGCCGGAGACGTTGCACGCAAGTGGAAGTCGCGAGCCAAGGCGTCCTGGAAGCCCGCTTCTGCGATATCACGGGTGTAATAATTCGCGGAGGAATCCAGTTGATCGGTATGTCCTGTCAGCACATCTGCGCGTCCGACAAAAAGGTTGTTCATGATGCGCACGTACGCCGTTCCGCTGCTCGGCAGGGTGATGAATCCACCGGCCCCTCGCGTCGTCACAAAGGTGTTATTGATGACGTACAGCTCTTTCCGCGGATTACTCACGCCTTCCATGCCGTATCCGACGAGGTTGGAATTGTCGGTGTTGAGCCCGTGATCGAACACGTTACCCAGGAGGACGACGAGTCCACCGTTCGGCACGTCGACCTCGCGGCTGGTATTTCCGCCGTCGGCTTCATCGAAGCGATTGAAGAGGATAAAGGATTCATGCGCACGGCTTTTCACGTTGTGTCCGATCACCGCGTCGTGGCTGTAGCAGTACCGCAGGATGAATCGCCTGATACGACCGATATAGATATTATGTGAATAGCCGTCACCGAATCCGTTGTGCGCGAACATGCAGAACTCCATCACTATTTCGCTCTCCGCGTCTGCCCCCGTGAGGATTCCCATCTCGTTGTGGTGGAAATAACAATTCCGCACGATGAGAGTCGTGCCTTCCTGCCGGATGCCTGCCCCGTTCTTGTCCCCGACTTTCGCCCCGGAGAACTCGATCCATTCGATGATCGTATTGTCGCCCTGTACCACCCAGATCGCCTTGCGTCCCCAGGTCTTGTTCTTGACATGGGCGAGTCCGCCAACGCCGCGGATCACCAGGTTGTTCGCCGTCCAGTTCGTTGCATCTTCATATTCTCCGGCATCGATGGCGATCGTATCGCCATCCTGCGCCACAGCAGCCGCCTGGCTGGGCAGGCTGAGTGCCCGACCTGGCCCCACTTCGAGTGTGCGGGCATGCAGCAGGGTTGCGGGAAGAAGCAGCAATGTCAGGATTGGCAGCAGGCCACGACGAAGTATGAGAGAATTCATGCTCGGACCGAATTGATTCAACAGGTATGCGAGTGAGGAGCGGACGAACTTCCATCCGTGTGAACGCGCATGAGATAATAGTAGTAATCCAACACCATAATACCGAGATTGTTTCAGAAATTCTTGTCAGGTATTGAATTTGATTCAGTCAAGACCCGCCGCCATCGTTCCGGCGCACACTGCCGCCGCATCGACTTGGATCTGGATAATTTAACACGCCCTAAATTAAAATTTAGGGTATGTTAAATTGTACGGAAGCCTTACTATCCCATCCCCGGCCCTTCCCTTGAGAAGGGAAGGGTGACTTTTCTGTAAAATTAATCTCCGCAGTAACTCAGTCCGTGCTCATCTCAAAATCTCAGTTGGCTGATCAACAGACAATATGCATGGTGTGCTTTTGCTTCCCTGTTTGCAGGGAAGGACCGCTTGCCACGGCGTAGCCGAGTATTACTGGAATTGGGAACTAACCCAGGGTTTTTCGGGCGAAGCCGGGGTGGGATGGGATAGTTGACTCCGTGCGAGATACTATTATCTTTTACTTTACCGATATTCCGTATCTGACTGGACCCCGTCAGCGGGGTCGCTGTCGGTCTTCTCATCGCTTGAAGGAGGAACGGCCATGCGCTGGGTAGTCACCTTACTCTGTATCTGCATCATGGGCGTGGAGAGCTGGGCGCAGAATGATATCTGTTTTCGTGTGAATATGAAGGACGCTGTCGACCGGGAGCTGTTCGTTCCCGCAGAGGGCGACAGGGTCATCCTCCGTGGAAATTTTTGTGGCTGGGTCGGGAACAAATGGGTACTTCGTGACCTCGACGGCGACGGTATCTACCTGGGGGTATTCACTCTGCCGGGAGATCCCGGGACGGAGATCGAATATAAATATCTTGTCCTCAAGAGTGACAGCACGGTGTTCTGGGAATGGCAGCCCGAACCGGAGAACGCACCGTTCGGGAATCGCCGTCTCACACTCACGGGAAACGCGCAGAACACCGGCAAGGCACTGCTGACTATCGATCGCTATGATCTCGCCGCTGTCGGGATGCCGGTAGTGTTTACGGTGGAAGAACTGCAGAAGGATTTCGCGCGATTTCGCGAAGCGCTGGAGGAGGACCATTGCTGTCTGTACGAGATGACCGAAAAGGCCGAGATGGATGCGCTGTTTGATCAGCAAAACTCCTTGTTGACACGTCCCATGCAGCCCCATGAGTTCTACATGGTCCTCGCACCCATTTCCGCCCGTATTGGCTGCGGGCATTCGAGCCTCTGGATGTCCCAGGCCTACTGGACCTACGCGCAGGGGAAACTCCTTCCGCTGGAACTCCAGATGATGGACGGGTACGCCGTCGTCACAGGATATAGCGGTGCCGAACAACCGGTTCCGCTGGGAAGCATCGTCCTGGAACTCGACGGGCGTCCGATGAAGGAATTAGTCGCGGAACTCGCGGCGGAATACTCCGCTGATGCGTTCAATGAACACTTCCGCATCTCGCAGGTGGCGCGAAGGTTCCCCATGCTCTACGCGCGGCGCTATGGTTTACGCGGCGCGTACAATGTGAACTACGCACTGCCCGGACGCAAGACCAGCGCAGACGCGCTCCTCAGGGGCACGAATCCCGAGGACGTCGCGGAAAATATCTGGGGAGAGCCCAAACTCGAATTCGAGCTGCGTGAACAACAATCCCTCGCGATACTCACGATAAACAGTTTCGGCTACTACGATCGTGTTCCCTTCTTCACGGGCTTCATCGACAGCTGCTTCCAGGTGATCAAGAAGCACGGTGTGCGAAACCTCGTTCTTGACCTGCGGGGGAACGACGGTGGAGATCCTTTCTGCGCCGCGCCGCTGTTTTCATATCTCGAGGACAAGCCGTATCCCTACTTCGCCGCGGAATACGGCAAGTATGCGCGACTGGCCGAACCCGTGCCTGTCGCCGAAAACGCTTTTCGCGGAAATCTGATCACCCTCATCGACGGGCGCTGTTTTTCCACGACCGGACATCTCGTCGCGCTGTTGAAGTATCACGGTATCGGCCGCCTTGTCGGTAGTGAGACTGGAGGGACGTACATCTGCAACGCCGCGACCGACGAACTGCATCTTTCGAATTCCCGGCTGATGCAATTTGTTTCGCGATCAAGCTTCGCCGCGGCGGTTAAGAATATGGACCGCAAACACGGCGTGCAGCCCGAAATCGAAGTGCGGCAGCATTACAAGGAGTACCTCGCAGGGCGAGACAGCGTGATGGAGCGAGCGCTCTCCCTTGCGAAGTAGCGGTGGAATTGCCCGCGGCACGCAGATGTGCCGGGTTGTCATGTGCGTATGCATGGCGGGTAGGCTCTGGTAAGGACGGTAGGCCCTCAGTCTTCGAGGGCACGAATTGTGACCGTCAGGAGAAAGGGTGGATCTTTGCTGACATTCACCTGGGATTGCGGGATGCCGTAGAGCAACTCCCGAATTTCTTCAACCGTGTAGGAAGCACGCACGGCCTGCAGCATCGGCATGCGCAGCGGGATCCAGGAAAGCCAGGGAACTCGGCGCAGGTCATGCAGGAGCATGGTGCCGTTGCTGCTCAGCAGCCGGCGCAACCGCAGGATCAATTCACGCGGATTGTCCCATTCGTGCAGCGAGAAATTGCTGCAAATCAGATCATAACGGCCGAGAGAATCAAGTACCGTGTTATCGGCGGCGTCACCGGTGATATAGCGGACACGACCCGAAAGACCTTTTCCTTCGATGTATTCTTTTCCCAGTTGCGCCATGATGGGAGAGATTTCAAGGGCCGTGACTTCTGCCGTGGCATACCGCTCGGCAATGCGTGCGGTAAGCGGACCGGGTCCTGCGCCCACATCCAGAATCCTGTCACCTGCACTGATCGCAGCGAGCTTGTCGAAAAAGACGCGAAACTGCATATCTGATTTTTCCGACTCGCGCGCATAGCGCTTCGCGCCTTCTTCATTCCAGGCGTAATCTGGAAGATCGACTTTCCTAGGCATGGCGGGCTCGTCAGCTGGTTATACAACAACCATCCTCACTGCACAGACATACGGAGGAATTGCCGCTTTGTTTCTCCTCCGGGCAACAAAATCCTCTTTGGTCCGTATGCCTTGACGATACACCGGAATACTTGCAATTCTGCGCGGCACATTCTACTATGGTGCCGTCTGATTATCCCCAATTTCCACTGCCGATCAATATGCCACAACAGAATGAACAGAGCATCGCCCTGCACAGTGTGAGCAAATCGTTCCGCAAACACGTCGCGGTAAGCGAGCTCGATCTCTTCGTACCGCGCGGCAGCGTGTACGGGTTCATCGGACCGAACGGTTCGGGCAAAACCACGACGCTGCGCATGATCATGAACATCCTCTATCCCGACAGCGGTGATATCCGTGTGCTGGGTGAACAGCTCTCACCGCGCATCGCCGACCGTATCGGCTATATGCCTGAAGAGCGCGGGTTGTACAAGCGCATGAAGGTGCGTGATTTTCTCGTGTTTTTCGCCGGGCTGAAGAACGGAAAGGATGTGAAAGCCAGCGTCGATGCATGGCTCGAGCGGCTGGATCTGACAGGCTGGGCCGACAAAAAAATTGAAACCCTCAGCAAGGGCATGAGTCAGAAAGTACAGTTCATCGCGACGGTGGTGTCCCGGCCCGAACTCATCATTCTCGACGAGCCCTTTTCCGGTCTGGATCCGGTCAACACGGATGTGATCCGCGAGGCCATTCTGCAGCTGCAGTCCGACGGCACCACCGTGGTGTTCAGCACGCATGACATGTCCATGGCCGAGAGGATGTGTGATTTCATCTGCATGATCTTCAAAGGGAAAAAAGTCCTGGACGGGACGCTGGCATCGATACAGGACGAATACGCTTCCGATACCATCCGCGTGCAGACCGCAGACGGGCGGCGGGTGGTTGAGGAACTTGAAGGTGTCGAGCACATAAACGATTTCGGCCGACAACAGGAACTGCGAGTCCGCGATGATGCGGACCCCCAGCGTATCCTTCGCCAGATCATGGAGCGCAGCGCCGTACAGCGCTTCGACATTGTGAAACCTTCACTGCATGACATATTCGTTCGCATTGCGGGACCCGCGTCCCGGGAGGTGGAACATGCGTAAGACACTGCTTTTCGCCCTGCGGGAGTACAAGGCCGCGGTTCGCACGAAGGGATTCATCATCGGTCTCATCATCGCGCCTATTCTGATGAGTGGAGGCGCCGTCGCATACGTCCTGTTGAAGGACAACGTCGATACCACCGACCGCAAGGTGGTTGTGCTCGATCATACCGGCCGCATCTTCAGCAAGCTGGAGGAGTTCGCCGACATGCGCAATGCGCAGGAAGTCCATGATCCTGAGACCGGCGAGAAAGTGCGGCCGTTGTACCTGTTTGAAAACGTGGAACCCAATGCAGCTGATCCGCATGCACAGCACCTCGCGCTGTCAGACCGTGTTCGCAGCGGCGAGCTGTACGGTTTCCTCGTTCTCAGCGAGGGAGTCGTGCATCCGACGGATGAAAGCACCGAGGCGCGCATTTCATATTTCGCGCGTAATGCGGCGCTTGACGATCTGCGGTCCTGGCTGGGCTTCCAGATCAACCACCGTTTACGGCAGCTGCGGCTCGTCGACGCCGGGGTGGATGAACGCAGCCTGCCCGACCTGTTTCACTGGGTGCAGGTCGATGGCCTCAATCTCGTGACGCGTGACAAGGATACCGGTGATATTGCCGCTGCGCGGGAAGCGAGTCCCGTCGAAGCCATCGCGGTTCCCATTGGCATCATGATGATCATGTTCCTCATGATCATGATGAGCGTGCCGGGCATGCTGCATTCCGTCATGGAGGAGAAGACGCAGCGCATCGCCGAGGTGGTGCTGGGCGCGGTGCGTCCGTTTGAATTCATGATGGGCAAGCTCATCGGCGGCATCGCCGTGGCGTTGACAAGTTCCTCGGTGTACCTCATCGGCGGTATCCTTGCAGTAACGTACATGGGCTACGATGATTACATCCCATATCATGTGCTGCCCTGGTTCGTCGTTTACATGCTGCTCGCGGTAATCATGTTCGGCGCTCTCACCTCTGCGCTCGGTTCCACCTGCAGCGAGGCCAAGGACGCGCAGTCCCTGAGCTTTCCGTCCCTGATTCCTGCCATCATCCCGATGTTCATCTACCTGCCCGTAGCCAAAGAGCCCATGAGCGCTTTTTCTACCTGGATTTCGCTGATACCGCCGTTCACACCGACGCTGATGGTGCTGCGCATGGCGACGCCCGAACCCGTCCCACTCTGGCAGCCTGTGGTCGGACTCGTCGGCGTCATCCTCTGCACCCTGCTGTTCGTCTGGGCCGGGGGTCGCATCTTCCGCGTGGCGATCCTCATGCAGGGCACACCGCCGAAGCTTTCGAACATCATTCGCTGGGCGATACGGGGCTGATCTCCGGGATTCACAAATCCCGTTCCCACGATTCCGCTTTACTATAATTCCGTCTATCCGTGTTACCACCGATATAAATAGGTGGTAGCACGGATTGACAGCAATCCATCTGTTTGATATATTAACCCCTGTCACTCCGATTACTGCGTGTTTTGCACACGGCCTGATCATTCATCCTGGAATGGAGCGCCTCGCGTTGTTGATGGCCTTCTGCTGCTTCCTGCCCTCCCGCACGCGAATTCTGCAGCGGGACCTTGCCACGGCGTATGCCCGGTGGATTAATATATCGTATCAGCGAGGGAGCAGGGCTGAACTGCATCTTGAAGCGCAGGATACTGCGGCATTTCATCATGCTGGCATGTATGTTCTGCACAGTTCTGATGTTTGTGGGGGAAAGCGTGCACGCGCAGCAGCGCATCATCGACAGTCTGCAGCAGGTTCTGAACGGCGAACTGACAGGCCGGCGGCATGTCGATGACCTGAACAGGCTGCACCGCTGTTACCAGCGTCAGGATCCCGAGCGGCTGCTTTCTGAATACCCCAGGGCCATCGCCCTCGCGCAATCCCTGGACTACGACCGGGGAGAATCCATCGCATGGAGTACACTGGGATTTCTGTATGCGACACAGCGTCGTTTTGACAGTGCACGTACCTGTGAGGAGAGAGCGGCAAAGCTTGCCGAGAGCAGTAGCGATGACTTTGCGTTGTCGGCTGCGTGTGTCACACGCGGCTGGAGTGCACTGCTTCGCGGGGAATCCGACAAGGCGCAGAAATACCTGGAGACTGCGGAGAGTCTCGGACGGCGCAGCGGCAATCTTCTTGCGTGCTGCGACGCCGTGATAATCCTCGGGCATATCTATGGAAACCGCCGTGATATTGAGAATGCGACACGTTCGTACATGGAGGCCGTGGAGATCGCGAATGCTATCCCGGATTCCGTGCTGCTGGCCACAGCATATTTTTCTCTCGGACAGTTGGCACTGAACCTCCACAAACTAGAGGAAGCCGGCGAATACCAGGCTCGTGCGCTTTCCATCGCCCGTGCGTATGGGGATTACTACAATACGGCGTATGCGCACTTCGGTTATGCGAACTACCTCTACTGGGGTATGCGCAATGCCGACAGTGCTCTGGTACATCTTGAGCAAGCCGAAGAGGCTGCGAAGAAATGCCGCAATAACGAGGTGCTTCAGAACATTCTTATCACGCGAGGGAGCATCGCACATCTGGACGGCCGTCTCTCCGAGGCGATGGCGGCCTATGTCCGTGCTGCGGCCGTGGCCCGTGAACGGAAGACCCTGTACCAGCTCGGCTACGCACTGCACTGGATCGGTATCATCCACGCGCAGCAGGACCGGCACGAACAAGCGCTGCCCTATTTTCATGAATCATTGCAGATCAATACCACGATTGAAGAAACAGGACAGGTTGCCAGGAACCTCAACACGATGGGGTACACGTACTATAAACTTGGCAAACTGGATTCCGCCGCTCAGATTCTTGAGCGTGCATGCACGTTGTCGGATTCTCTGGGGACCGTATCCATCTCTGCCCATGCCAGCAATAGCCTGGGGATTGTCTACAATGCCCTCGGGAAAATTGAGCTGGCGAAACGTGCACAGCTCAAATCGATCAGGCTCAGTGAGGAAATCGACGGCAAGCAGTCACGGATGGCTGCCATTTCTCGTTCCTGGTTGGCACGGGATCTTCTTGCGCAGGACAGCCTTTCAGCCGCACGCGCTCAAGCAGAGGCAGCCTACATCACTCTCATGCAGCAAAGTGAGCCGGAGTCCGCGAGGGATGCTGCCGAGTCCCTTGCGATGGTCTGTAAAAAGCAGGGGGATTATGCCCGCGCCTATGAAGCGCAGTTGAAGTATACCGCATTCAAGGATTCGCTTCTGAATGCTAAAAATGTTCAGACCATCAGCGAACTTAGCGCGAAGTACGAGGCAGATCAGCGAGAGAAACAGATCGTGCTGCTCGAAAAGGACAAAGAGCTGAAGGGGCTTCAACTCTCGCAGCAGCAAGAGCAGCTGCGCGTGCGTACGCTCGAGGCGCTGAAGCGCAAACAGCAGATCGGTCTATTGGAAAAGGACAAGGAGATTCAATCCCTCGAGATCGCCCGTCATCAGGCGGACTACGCCCGCCAGACCGCCGTTACCGAACAGCGGGAGAACGAGGTGCGACTGCTCACCAAGGACAAACAGCTGCAGGCTTCGCTTCTCGACCGTGAAACCTTCCGGAGGAACGCCATCCTGGGCGGACTTCTGGCGCTCCTCATCGTCACCGGGCTCATTTTCTACCGCCTGCGCGAACGTAAAAAAGCAAACACACGATTGTCCAACACGCTGTCTGAACTACGCAGAACGCAGGATCAGCTCATTCATTCCGAGAAGATGGCCACGCTGGGCGAACTCACCGCGGGCATCGCGCACGAGATTAAAAATCCCCTGAACTTCGTCACCAACTTCTCCACGGTCTCAGGAGAGATGGTGGAAGAGCTCGAAACGCAGCTGCGTCATGAAGCTTCCAGTAAACCGAGTAGAGTCGATGTAGTCGACTCTGCTCGCGATTCATCAGCCAATTCGGAAGTCCTCACCATCCTCGACGACCTGAAAGCCAACATGGGAAAAATCCAGGAACACGGTCGCCGGGCCGATGGCATCGTGGCGAGTATGCTGCTGCATGCCCGCAGTCAGAAGGGCGTGCGGCAGGAGTCCGACCTTAACGTGCTGTTGAAGGAAGCCGTGCAGTTGGCGTGGCACGGCATGCGGGCACAGGTGCCGGACTTCACCGTGGATATTCGTGAAGAGTACGCGGACGGGTTACCACAGATCGAAGTGATCCCACAGGAAATGAGCCGCGTATTCCTGAACCTGCTGAGCAATGCCTTCCAGGCCGTGCGCAAGCGGGCACTGCAGGATGGGGATGGCTACGAACCGATGGTGAAAGTCAGTACGACGTATCGGGCGGAAATCCATGAAGTGCGGATATGGGATAATGGTTCGGGCATCCCGGTGGAAATCCGCGAGAAAATCTTCCAGCCTTTCTTCACGACAAAGCCGACGGGCGAGGGCACTGGACTCGGCCTCTCGCTCAGCTACGACATCGTGGTGAAGGGACACGGCGGGGAGATTCGTGTCGAGTCGGAGGAAGGGAAGTATGCAGAGTTCATCGTATCACTCCCCGGCGGAGGCCAACAATGAGCCTGCGAAAGCACATCGGACACCTCGCTGGTTTGATGCTCCTCTTTGGCTACTGCGGAGCAGATGCATGTGGACAGCAGTATCGCATTGACAGTCTGGAAACAGTGTTGGAAGGACGCATTCACGACACTCTACGCGTGAATATTCAGAGTCAGCTCTGTGATTTGACCTGGCGTAGTGATATCTCCCAGGCCCAGAGATACGGTGAGGCTGCACTATCACTGGCGGAGCGAATTGGGTTCCGGCGAGGAGCCCTGCGCGCACACAAGGATCTCTCCTGGGCGGTGCTGGAGGGCGGAGATCCATCCGCCGCCCTGGACCATGCTCAGAAAGCAATGGCGCTGGGTGAAGTCCTGAATTGGGCTGTCGGGACCGCCTGGGCGCATGACCGCGCAGGGATGGCGATGTTTCGTCTCGGTTTGATGGATTCAGCCATGCAGCATTTCAACGTGGCAGAGAAGATCGCCAGGACTGTTGGTCATGCGCCGATTCTGACAAATGTCCTTATCAATACGGGTAACGTATTTCAACTGTGGAGGAAAATAGACGAAGCGCGCACGTATTACCTTGAAGCGATCAAATGTGCAAGGGCGAATGGGCTTACCATCAGTGAAGCGACAGCGTCCAACAACCTGGGAAATGTAGAAGCACAACAGCGGCAGTATACGAACGCGCTTAAGTATTACCGAAATGCTCAGGACCTGAACCATTCACTGGATTCGAAAACAGGAGTAGCATCATGTTTATCAGGTCAGGCGGGCGTATACCTTCGACTAGGGAAACCAGACAGTGCGTTACATCTCTACGAAGAGGCCTACCGCATTGGTCTCGAATGTAACTATCAACCATTGTTGGTGGGGACATTGATAAATCTGGGCTTAATCAGGAGCCAGTTTGGGAAACTTGAACAGGCGTTACGTCACTTCCTTGCAGCGTCTGAACTCGCAGAAGAAACAAAAAACCTTCATGCTCTCAGCTATTGCCTGGTCAGTATGGGGACCATCCACTTTCGTCAGGAACGGTATCGGTCCGGTTTGCCATATCTCAGAAGGGCTCTCAGGATAAGTGAAAAACTCGGCGACAAGCGGTCGGTTGCGTCCACCCTGCATGACCTGGGATTAGTGATGCACTACCTTGGACGCAATGATAGCGCCAGGTCGTACCTGAGGCGATCCATCGTACTTCACAATGAAATATCCTCACCTCGGGGTTTGGTCTTCGCCCACGAAAGCCTCGGTAGAATCGCGTTTGCCGAGCATGATCTCAATAATGCTGCCCTGCATTACGAGAAGGCTGAACGAATTGCTCGTGAACTTGGTGAAAACAAGCTGCTTGCAGAAGCACTTCCAGGTCTGGCCAAAGTGCGCCTCCTGCAGGGTAATAGAAAACATGCGAGGTCGCTCGCTGAATAAGCACATACAGCTGCTAGCGAGAGTGGTGAACCCGAACGTATTCGTGATGCTGCGAAAGTGCTCTCCGAGGTCTGTTCCCAGGAGGGGGATTTTCGATCTGCATACGAGGCACAGCAATTGTACACCGCGATGAAAGATTCTCTGCTGAATGAAAAGAATGCTAGAATACTGAGCGATCTCAGTGCGCGATACGAGGCCGACCAACGGGAGAAGCAGATCGCCCTGCTTGAGAAGGACAAAGAACTGAAGGACCTCACACTCGCCCAGCAGACGGAACAGCTTCGCGTGCGTACCCTCGAAGCGCTGCGACGCAAGCAGCAGATCGGTCTATTGGAAAAGGACAAGGAGATTCAATCCCTCGAGATCGCCCGTCATCAGGCGGACTACGCCCGACAGACAGCCGTGACAGAACAAAGGGAGAATGAAGTCCGCCTGCTCACCAAGGACAAGCAGCTGCAGGCCTCGCTGCTCGAACGCGAGACCTTCCGGCGCAACGCCATTCTGGGCGGACTCCTTGCGCTGCTCATCGCTACCGGACTCATTTTCTACCGCCTGCGCGAACGCAAAAAAGCAAACACACGATTGTCCAACACCCTTTCCGAACTGCGCCGTACACAGGATCAGCTCATTCATTCCGAGAAGATGGCCACGCTGGGCGAACTCACCGCGGGCATCGCCCATGAGATTAAAAATCCCCTGAACTTCGTCACCAACTTTTCGACCCTCTCAGGCGAGATGGTGGATGAGCTCGAAACGCAGGTACGCAGCCTGTCGACCGCTGAAGTAGGAGCTGCAGGAGGGAACGGCGATTCCGAAGTCCTTTCCATCCTCGATGATCTCAAGGGCAACATGTCGAAAATCCAGGAGCATGGCCGCCGGGCAGATGGTATCGTTGCAAGCATGCTGCTCCACGCTCGCAGCCAGAAGGGTGTACGACAGGAGTCGGACATCAATGTTCTGCTGAAGGAAGCAGTTCAGCTTGCCTGGCATGGCATGCGGGCGCAGGTGCCGGATTTCACAGTGGATATCCATGAACAGTACGCTGAGGGACTCCCGAAAATCGAAGTGATCCCACAGGAGATGAGCCGTGTATTCCTGAACCTTTTGAGCAACGCCTTCCAGGCGGTGCGAAAACGGTCGCTGCAGGACGGCGACGGATATTCTCCGATCGTGGAGGTGAGAACGGCATATCATGATGGGACGCAAGAGGTACACATCTGGGACAACGGTCCGGGTATCCCGACTGAGATCCGCGAGAAGATATTCCAGCCCTTCTTCACAACGAAACCGACGGGTGAGGGCACGGGGCTCGGCCTGTCACTCAGCTATGATATTGTGGTGAAAGGACATGGTGGGGAAATCTATGTTGAATCGGAGGAAAAAACTTGCTCAGAGTTCATCGTGTCACTTCCTGGAGAGTTTTTGGCGTGACAAACAGGTGTTCATATCGAGAACGCAGATTCCAATCGGAGTCGATGCCAAATACTTGGAGACGTGATTGCCGGGTGTGGTATCTCTCCGTCGCATGTACGATGGTGTTTCTTTTCGGTATGGAACTAAGTACAGCGCAGCAGCATCAGATTGACAGTCTGCACCAGCTTATGCGAGGACGGATCCATGATACCGTTCGCGTCAACTCCATGAACAGATTGACATTTCTCAGAAGAACCAGGCCTCGGTTTGCCATATCCAGCGGAAAAGAAGCCTTGAGTATTGCTCGGCGTATCGGATTCAAGAGAGGCGAAGCAGAAGCTCTTCAGTGGCTTTCCATGGCGTACTACAATCAGTTCAAATATGATAGTGCACGTCTCATGGCTGAGCAGGCTCTTTCCCTGAGTGAAAGTAGTAAATGTCGGGAGGGTGTGCTCTGGGCACACATCGGACTGTGCTGGGCAACGATGGAGACAGGGGACATGGATGGGGCTGCTTTGCACGCCGAACAGTTGAGGGGGGGGCAGGTAGGGCTTGACAACAGCGAACTTCTCGTGTGGATTCATCTCACACAAGGCCAGCTCAGGCAACGAAAAAATGAACGGGATGAGGCATTGCGTTCGTTCTCCGAAGCACTGCGTATAGCGGAATCGCTGGAGGATTCACTTTCACTGGCCGACACGCATTTCTACCTGGTCCGGTACTACGGGAACGAGAATCTCAATGCCGGAAGGAAGCACGCTATCATGCTTCTTGAGATTGCTACGGCCCGGGAAGATTCGCTAAAAGTAGGAATTGCGCATCTTAATCTTGCGGGATTATCCTATGAGGAACACAACCGTGACAGCGCTCGAGTGCACTATCAGTACAGCCTGGAACTGGGGGAGCGATTAGATAACACCAGGCTGATTGAGGCGGCCACGTTTAATCTCGGTGTAATTGAAGCAAGAGAAGGACGCCTTGATGCCGGCCTTCGAGCATTTATCCGGGGTGCCAATCTTGCGCGCAAACAGAAAAATAGTCGGTTGCTCAGACACGCGCTCATGAACATTGCGCAATTGCTCTCCATGCAAAAGCAGCATGGAAGGGCAATCGATTATCTCAAGGAATCGTTGTCGCTCTGCAGCCAGCAAAAAGATACCTCAGCAATAGCCCAGGTACTCGATGATATCGGGATGGCATTTTACTGGGGGGGTAGGTACGATAGCGCTGTTTGCTATCTACAGCGAGCGGTGACGCTCGCGGAGAGCGTCGGCGGGAAAAAACTGGGGTGGCGACTTAGTAATTATGGGTATGTACAATCGAAAATTGGTCAACATGATAGCTCTGCGGTAACCTTCCAAAGAGCTCTCGTATTGGGGCGGGAGCTGGAAGATATTGGATTGATGCATAATGCATTGGCTGGTCTTGCGCGTGTCCAGGCACATTTCGAGAGATGGGAGGAGGCGCGTGCTTCAGCCGATGAAGCGTATGCTCTCGCGAGTATGATGAACGATCCATACGCAATACGGAACGCTGCAACATCTCTTTTGACTGTATGTGAGAAGCAGGGGGATTTCAAAGGTGCTTACGAAGCCCTGCTGAAGCATACCGCGATGAATGATTCTCTCCTGCAAGAAGAAAACCAGCGCACCATTAACGAACTCAGCACAAAATACGAGGCCGACCAACGAGAGAAACAGATCGCACTGCTCGAAAAGGACAAAGAGCTGAAGGACCTCACACTTGCCCAGCAGAAAGAACAGCTGCGCGTCCGCACGCTCGAAGCACTCAAGCGCAAACAGCAGATCGGTCTGTTGGAAAAAGACAAGGAGATACAGTCTCTCGAACTCCTTCGCCATCAGGCGGACTACGCGCGACAGGCAGCCGTGACAGAACAGCGGGAGAATGAAGTCCGCCTGCTCACAAAAGACAAACTGCTTCAAGCCTCACTTCTCGAACGCGAGACCTTCCGGCGGAACGCCATCCTGGGCGGCCTCCTGGCCCTGCTTATCGTGACTGGACTCATATTCTACCGGCTGCGCGAGCGCAAGAAAGCGAACACGCGTCTTTCCAACACGCTGTCCGAGCTACGCCGCACACAGGACCAGCTCATTCACTCCGAGAAGATGGCCACGCTGGGCGAACTCACTGCGGGCATCGCACACGAAATCAAGAATCCCCTGAACTTCGTCACCAACTTCTCCACGCTCTCGGGAGAAATGGTAGAGGAGCTCGAAACACAACTGCGTTCTGGTACCGTGAGTAGAGACGGTGCAGCCGGCTCTACTCGCGATTCATCTCGCGATACAAGTAGCTCCGATGTGGATGCTCTACTTCAGGACCTGAAAGCCAACATGACCAAGATCCAGGAACACGGTAGCCGGGCCGACGGCATCGTGGCGAGCATGCTGCTCCACGCGCGTAGTCAGAAGGGCGTGCGGCAGGAATCAGATCTGAACGTGTTGCTGAAGGAAGCCGTGCAGCTGGCCTGGCACGGCATGCGCGC
>PKTF01000337.1 GCA_002869275.1 Ignavibacteria bacterium
CGACAGTGCGCCAGGGAGATTGTCCTCCAGGGAAAACACAACATGTGCAATCAGGACCAGGACGATTCCAGAAACCGTCATGATCAGAGTTTCACTCCATGGCCCAGTCGACCGGAGCCAGTCAGCAGTGCGTTCCTTCAATGTTCTTCCTTCATATTCACAATGATGCATGGTACGACATCTACCACCATTTCCAATGCAGATCACCGGAGCAAAATAACATTGCGCTGGCTGATCTGCTCGCCGCTGCTCGCAACACAACGGTACATGCCGGGTGCCAGTTCGAGTGCCGAGGCATCGAGGCGAATGGAATGGGAGCCAACCGTCATCATGCCCTCATGCAGAACAGCGACTTCGCGTCCGAGCATGTCATACAGCCGCAGGCTGACAAGCGCGCTGCGCGGAAGCGTGAAGCGAATTGTCGTCTGATCCCGGAAGGGATTCGGATGGTTACTGAGCGTCATCGCTGCCGGCTGCGGCGTGGCATTTTCTTCAATGCCGGTGACCGAATTCACCCTGAAAACATGCATGACGAGTGCTCCATCGGGCAGAAAAACGAACTCTGTGATGAACAGCAGGTGGTTGATCGGATCGTAGGCTGCGGAAAAGATTTCGTGCAGCGAGCCGAAGAAGATTTCGTCCGGAAGATGCATTGCCGCGTAGGGTTGGGGTATATGCGAATCCATGCTGCCGTCGGCCACGGCGGCGAGGTCCTTCATGTCGTAGAAGGCGATCATCGGACTCAGGTCATGTGACCGCCAGCCTTTGCCAAAAGGATCGGTATCGTCGAAGGTATGCAATGGCACATCCGCGATGATCCAGTCCAGAGGCATCCATTCTCCGTGGTAGCCGTACCAGTTGAAACCGCGCGCCTTCAATCCGATAACCGCCACGGCAGACTGATGTCCGGCGCTGATATAACATGCTTCGCGCCAGTAGTCGGCGTGGTTGTAGCCGTCCGCCGCATCGGGGAACGTATAATTGTCCGACCCCTCCACCGTACCGTACTGCAGCAGTGTCGTGAAATCGAGTTCCGTATCGAGCGCGGGAGGGGTTGAACCGGCAGTCGGTATCGCATACATGGTTGGCCCGAGTCCGCTTAGTCCGCCGTCCCGGAACCTCCCGGTGACGAGGGGACGCCCATTCGTATGCGCGTCTGCCCAGTCCTGCGGCACGGCGAACAGGTAATCGCCCGTGTGCGCCTCGATAGGTACCTGTCCGGGCTGACCGACGTACCACGGACCGTAATACGGTCCTGTGCCCAGTGATGCGGTCGGACAGGCACTGATGTTCGCATGTTTCTCACCCGAAACCGTATAGTGTATCGTCCAGCTGCTGTAAAGCCGCTGGTCCGCGGGGAGGTACTCCAGTCCGGTCCGCCAGATGTCGACGTACTCCCAGTTATTGATCGCTTCGGGCCGAATGTTGACCGGTGGATTCAGAACAGTCGCCACGGGCAGATCATCGGTAGAAGACGGCTTGCTCGTAGTCGGGGCGGGAATACTGATTTCCCCCACATAACCGTTTTCGGGCTGATTCACGTTGGTCACGAAGAGTGAACCCGGATAGCCGTCCGTGGAACCAGGGCCGGTCTGTCCCCCATCTCCCTGCGGATAATATGCCAGCGCCTCACCTCCCCAGTAAAAGTCATCAGACGTGCGGAAGGCCCCCAGATAGGTTATTCCTTCGGGATTTATGGCATTGCGATCGCCCCGGAAGGCGGTGGTCCGCACAGCCAGTTCTGCCGACTGCGGACTAGCGTTATTCATCATGTCCATCGCTTGAACAGTGCAGCGGTACTCCGTGTCCTGCTCGAGAAGCACGCAGGTATAGCTGTTCTCGCGGCTGTAGCCGACGATGTCACCGTTCACTCGAATCAGGTAATCCGCCACACCGACATTGTCATTCGGAATGTCCCAGGCCAGTACGATTTTGGAATCGGAGACAGAGGTCGTGCGCAGTCCTCCGGGTGCCGCCGGCGGTTGATCGTCGGCGTCCTCATAGAGTTCTATGCGATCACAGACGAGGTGCTGCTTCATGTCGCTGGATCCCCACTCGATTGCGAGGTTGATGTTGACCAGGGAATAGCTGCTGTCGGTTTTGTGAATGCCCTTGTCTCGAACAGCGAACACGGTCTGGACGGTTTGTCCGGGTTGTGCCTCTGTCCAGGTTTCACGGTAATTTTCGAACGACCGCATCGTGTACCAGCGTCCCGAGCTGCTTCCTCCGTCCGCCTGATCGCCATCAGTGAAACTGACGCGGGCGGTAAAGCGGATTGCCTCGCTGGAACGATTATACCACGTGGCCACGATACGATCGGATGTCGAAAAACTGTGCGAACTGCCGCTCACCCCCTGATAGTCTCCGTATTCATCGACCGATGGCGCGGCGACAAGTCCGCCGGGACCGTCGGAGGTGTAACTCATCGCGCCGC
>PKTF01000220.1 GCA_002869275.1 Ignavibacteria bacterium
CTGCGTGACTCGTATGCCGAACAGATCGACGGCCTGATCGAGGGTGGCGCGGACATCCTCTGCGTGGAAACCTGCCAGGATATGCTGCAGGTGAAAGCGGCACTCGCCGCGATCGGCGAACACTTCAAGCGGCATGACATGAAGCTGCCTGTCATCGTATCGGTCACCATCGAAACCATGGGTACCATGCTGATGGGCACGGAAATTTCCGCGGCGCTCACGACCATCGATCCCTACGACATCGTCAGCGTATTCGGAATGAACTGTGCGACCGGTCCGCAGGAGATGGAAGAAAACCTGCGGTATATCTGTCAGAATTCACCGCGACCGGTATTCGTGATGCCCAACGCCGGCATCCCGGAGAATATCGGCGGACACACCTGCTACAAACTCACTCCCGAGGAACTCGAGACGCACATGCGCCGATACATCACGGAATTCGGCGTGCGCATCATCGGCGGCTGCTGCGGCACCACGGCTGAGCACATATCCCGCCTTGCGGCGCTCGCCACCGAAGTGACTCCCGCCGAGCGCCGGGTGGAGTCCGCGCCAAGTGTGTCATCCCTGTATTCTTCCGTACCCCTGCACCTCGATCCCCCGCCCCTCATGATCGGCGAACGCTGCAATGCCAACGGATCGAAGAAATTCCGCGAGCTGCTGCTTGAGAACCGCTACGACGACATGGTCGCGATGGCGAAAGAACAGATCCGTGAGGGGGCGCACCTGCTCGACGTCTGCGTCGCGTATGTGGGACGCGATGAACTGGCGGACATGCGCGAAGTTGTCTCCCGCTTCAATACACAGGTCAGCATTCCTCTCATGATCGACTCGACCGAAGAGCCTGTGCTCGAAGAGGCGCTGAAACATTGCGCCGGCAAAACGATCGTGAATTCCATCAACCTCGAGGATGGTGAGGAACGCCCGGGCAGGGTTTTGACGTTGTGTAAGACATACGGTGCCGCGGTAGTGGCTCTCACCATCGATGAGGAAGGAATGGCGAAAACGGCCGAGAAAAAACTCGCCATCGCCAGTCGCATCCGGACACTGGCGACAGAAACATATGGCCTGCGCGACGAGGACCTCATTTTCGATCCGCTCACGTTTACCCTCGGCAGCGGTGACGAGGAGTTTCGCAGTTCGGCGATGGAAACCATCAAGGCGATTCGGCTCATCAAGGCCGAGTTTCCGCTCTGCCATACGAGCCTGGGCGTCTCGAATGTTTCGTTCGGGCTCTCCCCACGCTCACGCCACGTGCTGAATTCGGTATTCCTGCATGCGGCCTGTGAGGCCGGACTCGACATGGCCATCGTGCATGCCAGCAAGATCATGCCGCTGTACCGTATCGACGACCGTGGCCGCGAAATTGCCGAAGAGCTTATTCAGGACCGCCGCCGCTGGGAAGAACCTGCATGACATCAGATTATTTCACGATACAAGGAGCAACGCGAATATGAAACTGGTCACATTCGAGCACAAGAAACGCCGCCTTCTGGGAACGATCGTCGATGACGTCGTCATGGACCTGCAGGCCGCACACACCATGCAGCGCTACACGCAGAAAGAGGGCGACGACCTTCTGCCCAACGAGATGAACGCGTTCCTTCGCGGAGGCGAATCCGCGCTGCAGCTTGCGCAAAAGGTGGAAGGCTGGTTCCGTGCCGAAGGAAAGCCCGCGGAGATGGAGGGAGAAACACTCGGGTATCCGCTCGCAGATGTGCAGCTCCTCGCCCCGGTACCGCACCCTACCTCGATGCGCGACGGCTATGCCTTTCGCCAGCATGTGGAAGCAGCGCGGCGTAACCGCGGCGTGGACATGATTCCGGAATACGACGAGATCCCGATTTTCTATTTCACGAATCATAATGCCGTCACCGGACCAGGTGATGTTGAAATCATGGAGATGCATCTCGATCGCATGGATTTTGAGCTCGAGTGCGCGATCGTCATCGGGAAGGAAGGACGCAACATCAAAGCCGCCGACGCCGACAGCTATATCGCCGGGTACACGGTGATGAATGACTGGAGCGCGCGCGGACTGCAGATGCATGAAATGAAACTCAACCTGGGACCCGCTAAAGGCAAGGACTTTGCCACCTCCATCGGTCCCTGGCTCGTTACCATCGACGAACTGGCCGACAAGCGCCTCCCGGGAGAGGACGGCGACCGTTACGACCTCGTGATGACCACCACCGTGAACGGCGAGGAGGTCAGCCGCGGCAATCTCAAGGACATGTCCTGGACCTTCGCGCAGATCATCGAGCGGGCCTCCTACGGTGTGACGCTGTATCCAGGCGACGTGATCGGTTCGGGTACCGTCGGAACGGGCTGCTTCCTCGAGCTGAACGGTTCCAAAGTGTACGACCCGGCATGGTGGCTCAAGGACGGCGACGTCGTGGAATGCAGCATCGAGCGTCTCGGAGCAC